>DASXRB010000739.1:0-5540 GCA_036506875.1 Kribbellaceae bacterium
AGCGCGCCGAGCCAGCCGGACCCGACCCGCGTCAGCTCACCGATGGTGACCAGCGACAGCACCGAGACGCAGCCCGCGATCGCGAGGCTGGCGACGCGCGTCCGCACCCGGGACGCCAGCGGGCTCATCACCGCGGCGATCACGATCACCACCAGCCCGCCCGGCAGCTTCACGGCCGCGGCCGCGCCGGCCAGCACCGACGCGGTGCCCCAGCGGCCCGCCTTTGCCAGCGTCACCGCGTAACACGCCGTCCCGATCATCAGGATGTCGTTGTGCGCGGCACCGATCCCGTGCGCGATCATCAGCGGGTTCGCGACCACCAGCCATGCCGTCACGGTCGGGTTCACCCGGCACGCCTCGGCCAGCTTCGGCACCGAGATCGCGATCAGCCACAGCCCGAGGACCGCGAGCAGCCGGTGCCCGAGCATCAGGACATAAGGATCGAGGGTGACCCGGGCCAGCAGCCCGCCGTACGCGAGCGGGATCGGTCCATACGGCGCCGGGGTCCACATCCACATCGGGTCGACCGCCTCGACGATCGGCCCCGACAGCACCCCCGGGCCGGTGGCATAGGGGTCGTACCCCTGCGCCACCATCGCGCCCTGCGCGGCGTAGCTCCACGCGTCCCGGCTGAACAGCGGCGGCGCCAGCAGCAGCGGCGCCGACCACAGCGCGGCCAGCCGCTTGACCTGGTGCCGCCACGTGATCGGGTCCGCGATCAGCGCCCGCCCGACCGTCAGCCAGGCCCGCACCAACAGCCCCAGCCCGGCCACCACGACAGCCAGCCCGAGCATCCGGCCGGGCATCGTGGTGCGCAGCGTGCCGGTCAGCGGTACGCCGACCACCCACGACGACTTCGGTACGACGGACGTGACCAGACTGCCCACCGCCACCATCGCGGTCCCCGCAACCCCGGCCGTACCCACCCGTCGCACCCGCGCACCGTACTTGCTGACAAGGAACCCTCGGTGAACAACGGATGGCGTACGACGGCCCGGTGCGCCCCGAACCGCAGGCGCACCGGGCCGTCGTACCCCCACTGCTTCTAGGCGGATTCCTTGCGGAACGTGCGGGCACCCGCCCACAGGCCGATGACCGTCAGCAGCACCACCCAGAACAGCCCCCACATCGACGCGGAGCTCTCGATGTCGCCGCGGAACAGGGCGCGGACGCCCTCGACGATGTGCTTGAGCGGGCTGACGTCGGACAACCGCTGCAGCCACTTCGGGCCCAGCGACATCGGCAGCAGGATGCCGGACAGCAGCAGCAACGGCATCGCGATGCCGTTCAGCAGCGGCGCCAGCGCGTCCTCGCTCTTGGTGATCAGCGCGACCGCGTAGGACAGCGACGCGAACGTCGCCCCGAGCAGCGCCACGATCACCAGTGCCAGCAGCACACCCCTGACCGGCGCCCGCAGCCCCATCGGGAACGAGACCGCGACCAGGATCACCGACTGCACGGTCAGCACCAGGACGTCGCGCAGCACCCGGCCGGCGAGCAGCGCGACCCGGCTGGCCGGCGTCACCCGGTCGGCCTCGATCACGCCCGCGCGCCACTCCGCGATCAGCGCGAAGCCGACGAACATCGCCCCGAACATGCCCAGCTGCACGATCAGGCCGGGGATGAACACCTGGTAGGCGTTCACGCCCTTGCCCGCCGCGATCTGCGCCGTGATCGGCTTCAGCAGCGGCCCGAACAGGAACAGGTACATCAGCGGCTGGCTCAGCATCAGGATCGACCAGGTCGGGTTCCGCACCGACAGCTTGATCTGCCGCTGGAACACCACCCAGGTGTCACGCAGGACGTTCATGCGACGGCCTCCTTCTCCGCCGCGGCGTCCTCGTCGCGCAGGGAGCGGCCGGTCATGGTCAGGAACACGTCGTCGAGGGTCGGCCGGTGCACCTCGACCCCGGCGAGCTCGACGCCCTCGGCGTCGACGGACCGCAGCAGGCCCGGCAGCACCGCGCCGCCCTGCGGCACCCGGAACGTCACCACCTCGCCGTCCACCGACGCGTCTGTTGCCCCGGGCAACGACGCGGCGATCTTGCTCACCGTCTCGGCCCCCGCCGCGTCGCTCAGCGTGAGCCGCACCGCGTCACCGGACACCTGCTGCTTGAGCGTCTCCGGCGCGCCGGCCGCGACGATCCTGCCGTGGTCGATCACCAGGATCCGGTCGCACAGCGCGTCGGCCTCCTCCAGGTAGTGCGTGGTGAGGAAGATCGTCGCGCCCCGCTCCCGCAGCCCCCGGATGTGCTCCCACAGGTTCGCCCGCGCCTGAGGGTCCAGGCCCGTCGTCGGCTCGTCCATGAAGATCAGCTCGGGGTCGTGGACCAGGCCCATCACGATGTCCAGCCGGCGCCGCTGGCCGCCGGACATCGACTTGCTCTGACGCTTCCACAGTCCCGGCAGGTCGAGCTCCTCGAACAACTGCTGCCCGCGCGCGACGGCCGAAGCCTTCGGCACGCCGTACAAGCGGGCGTGCGTGACGACCTCCTCGCCGGCGATCGCCTCGGGCAGGGTGGAGCCGCTCTGCGGCACGTACCCGATCCGGCGTCGGACGCCCACCGGGTCCTCGGCCAGGTCGCACCCGGCGACGGTGGCGGTGCCGGCGGTCGGCTTGAGCAGCGTGGCCAGCATCCGCATGGTGGTGGTCTTGCCGGCCCCGTTCGGGCCGAGGAAGCCGACGATCTCGCCGTCGGCCACGTCCAGATCGACGCCTTGCACGGCGTTCACGACGGTGGTCGACCGTCCGCGCTTGGTCTTGAAGGTGCGGACGAGTCCGCGAGCTTCGATCATCATGGCCGCCAGTCTGGCCCGGGCGACCACGATTAGTCAAAGTTGAATATCGGCCCTGGGTGAGCGCCTCACTCGCGCTGCTGCCACTGGGCGATCAGGTCCTTCGGTGGCTTCCAGCCCGGCTCCTCGCCGGCGAACCAGTACGCCCCGCGCCTCACCCGCTCGAGGAAACCGCGGGTCCACTCCAGCTCGCCGAGGCCCCGCGCCTGCGTGATCCGGACCATCTCCACCACATGGTCCGGTGTCCCCGGGTCCTCGATGACGGCGCGCTCCATGAACGGCCCCTGGTTCGCGTACTGCTCCAGCTGGGTGATCCGGCTCTCGAGCCCGGCGACCACCTCGTCGCGGCGCAGGTCCGGCAGGAAGTTCAGCGCCACCTGCATCTGGTCGGGGTGGAACGGCCGCACCTGCCACAGCGCCGCGCGCAGCAGCGTGAAGTACTCGGTCTCGCCGTCGGTGGTCAGCTTGTACGACGTACGCCCCGGCCGCCGGCCACCGTCGTCCTCGATCTCGTCGAGGTACCCGTGCTTGGCCAGCGTCCGCAACCCGGTGTAGATCGAGCCCGGGTTGATGTTGCCCCACTCCTGCACGTTCCACGTCAGCAGCTCCCGGCGCAGCTGGTAGCCGTGCGCGGGCTGGAAGATCCGCACCACGCCGAGCAGCAGCAGCCGTGTCGTGGACATGCCCGAAATTCTATGGCCGCGAACCGTGACGGAAACCAGATCCGACCTCCGTTGACACGGTCTGTGACGCGCAGGAGCATCGAAGGATCAGCGGGCCCGGCATGGGGGACTCGTGGGCCCATCGTGCGCGAGGGGGCTTGGGGCATGAGTGCGATCTTCGGTGAGACGCTGACCTTCACCCAGGACGACGGCGAGGCCGTCAAGCTGGTGGTCTTCGGCGACGACTTCTACTCGCGGTACGAGACACCCGACGGGTTCACGGTCGTCTACGACGACGCGCTCGGCGGGTACTGCTACGCGGAGGTGAAGGCGGGGCGGTTCACGTCCACCGGCCGCCGCCTCCACGAGACTCCGCCCGAGGGCCTGGACCGGCACCTGCACGAGGAGCTGCAGGCCCGCAACA
Source organism: Kribbellaceae bacterium (assembly GCA_036506875.1). GTDB lineage: Bacteria > Actinomycetota > Actinomycetes > Propionibacteriales > Kribbellaceae > DASRHY01. Next base: position 3,883 of record DASXRB010000739.1, read on the forward strand.
GCGCCGTGCTCGACAAGACCGCGGCGATGCTGCCGGAGGAGACGCCGCAGACCCGCGAGGCGATGCTGACGTTCGGATCCAGCGGCGGCCTGCTGCCGGGCCGCCGTCTCGACTCCGGAGCGGTGCGCGGGCTGACCATCCTCGTGACCTTCCCGGACCTGGACACCGCGGTGAAGCCGGACGACGTGGACGCGCTGCTCAACAGCCCGTCGTACCGCGAGAACGGCAACGCCTGCTCGGTGAACGAGTACTTCAAGATCATGTCGACCAACCGGCTCGACTACACCAACGACGTGGTCGGGCCCTTCCGGCTCAGCCGGCCGCGGCTGGCGTACGCCAACACCGAGGGGCTGCTGGTGCCCGAGGCGCTCGCGCTGGCCGAGCAGAACGGCGTCGACTTCAGCCGGTACGACTCGCTGGGGGAGGGGATCGTCGACTCGGTGTGCATCATGTACGCCGGCCGCACCGAGTACCGCGGCGACCTGTGGCCGCACAACTGGGTGCACCGCGCGACCTTCGACGGCGTGCGCACCGAGCTCTACATCGTCACCAGCATGGGCCGGGTCACGGCCGACCTGAGCATCGGCACGTTCTGCCACGAGAGCGGGCACCTGCTGTGCCGCTGGCCCGACCTGTACGACTACGGCGTGATCGAGCGCGAGGGCGACGACTTCCAGAGCGCCGGGCTGGGGTCGTACTGCGTGATGGGCGCCGGCAACCACCTCGACCGCGGCCGCACCCCGGCCCCGGTGAGCATGTACCTGCGCAACCTGGTCGGCTGGTGCGGCGACGTCGTCGACCTGTCGGCGGGCGGGAACTTCTCGGCCAAGCACGGCGACTACGACACCGCGCTGCAGTACCCGACCAACCACGAGAACGAGTACTTCCTGGTCGAGAACCGTTCCAAGCAGGGCTTCGACGCCGCGCTCCCGGCCAGCGGCCTGGCCGTCTACCACTGCGACACCCGCGGCTCGAACGAGTTCCAGCAGGGCACCCGCGAGCAGCACTACCAGTGCGCGCTGCTGCAGGCCGACGGCCACCTCGACCTGGAGCACAACCTGAACCAGGGCGACGGCGGCGACCTGTACGGCGGCATCGCCGGCACCGCCCTGTCGCACAGCAGCCGCCCGGCGTCGCTGAAGTGGGACGGCTCGGAGTCCGGCCTGACCATCTCCGCGATCAGCGACCCCGGGCCGGTCATCACCTTCGCGGTCGGAGCCGTCACCACACCGGGCGGCCAGACCGTCAGCGGCGCGTCCAACCCGGGCCTCAGCATCCCGGACAACCGCCCGACCGGCGTCACCGACACGATCATGCTGTCCGGCGCCGGCACCGTTCGTGCGATCAAGCTGGCCGTCGACATCACCCACACGTACGTCGGCGACCTGCGCGTCGTCCTGCTGTCCCCGACCGGCCGGCGCACCGTGCTGCACAACCGGACCGGGCGCAGCGCCGACGACCTGCACCTGCGGCTGGACTCCGAGCCACCGTCGGTGCTCGCTCCGATGATCGGCCAGCCGGTGGCCGGCGCCTGGGCGCTGCGGATCACCGACGCCGCCCGGGTCGACGTCGGCACCCTGGACCACTGGTCGATCGAGATCACCACCGGCACCTGAAATCCGGTCGGCAGTCTCCGCCGCCGGCGCTACCGTCGGCGC
>DASXRB010000740.1:0-6359 GCA_036506875.1 Kribbellaceae bacterium
CCTTCTGACCATTGGGACGATCTGGCCGGCCGGAAGGTTCACGCGCACGAGCCGGCGCATGCCGAACGGGCCGAACGACGGCTTGGTCAGTACGGCCCGATGAACGGCGACACGCCGGGTCACAAGGGCCCGACGACGGGAGGGAATAGAAGGGTCAGGAGGATGGGAGGTGGAGGGTGTCGACGATCCAGGCGAGCTCGAAGGCCAGTTCGCGCCACGCGTCGTAGCGGCCGGAGCGGCCGCCGTGGCCGGCCTCCATCTCGGTCTTCAGCAGGACGTCGGTGGCGCCGGAGTCGCGGAGCTTGGCGACCCACTTGGCGGGTTCGACGTAGAACACGCGGGTGTCGTTGAGGCTGGTGATCGCCAGGATCGGGGGATAGGGCTGCGCCGTGACGTTCTCGTATGGCGTGTACGACTTCATGTAGCGGTAGACCTCGGGGTCGTCCAGCGGGTTGCCCCACTCCTCCCACTCGGTCACCGTCAGCGGCAGCGACGGGTCGAGGATCGTGGTCAGCGCGTCCACGAACGGGACCTGTGCGACCACGCCGCCGAACGCCTGTGGTGCGAGGCTCGCCACCGCGCCCATCAGCAGGCCGCCGGCGCTGCCGCCCTGTGCGACGATCCGCTCCGGACGGGTCCACCCGGACGACACCAGGTGCTCGGCGCACGCGACGAAGTCGGTGAAGGTGTTGCGCTTCCGCAGCAGCTTGCCGTCGTCGTACCAGCGCCGGCCGAGCTCGCCGCCGCCGCGGATGTGCGCGATCGCGAACACCACGCCGCGGTCCAGCAGCGACAGCCGCGCGATCGAGAACCAGGGGTCCATCGACGCCTCGTACGACCCGTAGCCGTACAGCACCACGGGCGCGTTGCCGTCCCGGGCCACGTCCCTGCGCGCCACCAGCGACACCGGCACCCGCTGGCCGTCCGGCGCGGTCGCCCACTCGCGGTACTGCGTGTACGCGGTCAGGTCGACCCCGCCGAGCACCGGCTGCTGCTTGCGCAGCACCAGCTCGCCGGTGCCGAGCTGGTAGTCGTACACGGTGCTGGGCGTGACCATCGAGGTGAACCCGAGGCGGTACGACGTGGCCGCCCACTCCGCGTTCGCGCCCGGCGACACGGTGTAGATCGGCTCGTCGAACCGGATCACCTCGGGCTCGCCGAGACCATCGGCGGTACGACGCATGACCGCGAGCTCGGTGAGCGCGTCCCGGCGCCGGTACATCACGACGTGGCCCTCGAACGCGTCCACGCCGAGCAGCCGGGAGTCGTCGTCGCCGGGGATCACGGTCGTCCACCGGTCCTGCGCGTCCAGCGGAGCTGAAGCGAGCTCGAAGTTCACCGCGTTCGCGTTGTGCGTGATCAGCAGCCGGTCGCCGGCGTGCTCCACGTCGTACTCGACGCCCTCGCGGCGGGGTGCGACGACGACCGGCTCGCTGTCCGGGGCGGCGGCGTCGACGTGCCAGACCTCGCTGGTGAGCTTGCTCCCGACGTGGATCTGGACCGCCTGTTCGTTGCGGGTCAGGCCGATGTGCACCCAGTACCGCTCGTCGGGCTCGTCGAAGACGACGACGTCCTCGGTGACCGGGGTGCCGAGGCGGTGCCGGGTGACCCGGTGCGGGCGCCAGGCCTCGTCGACGGTGGTGTAGAAGACGGTCGAGCCGTCCGCGGACCAGGCCGAGCCGTAGTGCACGCCGGTGATCTCGTCGGCGAGCATCTCGCCGGTCTCGAGGTCCTTGAACCGCAGCGTGAACCGCTCGTCGCCGGTCAGGTCCACCGAGTACGCGAGCAGCTTGCCGCCCGGCGCCACGTCGAACGTGCCGAGCGCGAAGAACTCCGAGTCGCCGGCCTCGGCGTTGCCGTCCAGCAGCACCTGCTCGCCCTCGATCGCCGCGTCCGTCGACGGCGGCTCGTCACCCGTGACCGCCACGCGGCAGTGCACGCCGTACTGCTTCCCCTCGAAGGTGCGGGTGTAGTACCACCAGCCGCCGTCGCGCACCGGGACCGTCAGGTCGGTCTGCTGGGTGCGCTCGGAGATCTCCGAGAAGATTGCCTCACGCAACGACTCCAGGTGCGCGGTGCGGGCCTCGGTGTAGGCGTTCTCGGCCCGCAGGTGCGCCAGCACCTCCGGGTCCTCCTTGTCCCGCAGCCACTCGTAGTCGTCCACGAACACGTCGCCGTGGTGCTTGCGTTCGACCGGCTTGCGGGCCGCCACCGGGGGAGTCGGCAGGGGATTCAGGTCTGGCATGGGGTGAGGCTATCTCCCGGACGGGCGGATGTTGTGGTTGAGGTGGAACACGTTGTCCGGGTCGTACGCGTCCTTCAGCGCGGTCAGCCGGGCCAGCTTGTGCGCCGGGTAGGCCTGTCGGACCCCGGCCGCGCCCTCGTCGCTGAGCGCGTTGACGTACATGCCGGTCCCGTACGGCGCCAGGCTGTCGCCGTACCGGCGGGCCGCGGCCATCCGGACGGCGTCCTCGCCCGGGTCCGTCCAGCGTGTGGCGGTGACGAACTCGAACCGCGCGGCACGGTGGCTGAACGCGGTCGCGTCGTCCGGCAGGTCGGCGATCGCGCCGCCGTACGCCTGCAGGCTCGCGTTCGGCAGCGGGTCGCCGTGGCCGTCGGGAGCGCCGCGCAGCAGGAAGGCGTCGACCGCGTCGTCGGTCAGCTCGCGCAGGAAGTGGCCCTTCCAGTACCGGCGGAACGCGTGCCCCTCGACGGTGTCGTCCATCCGTTGCAGGTCGACGTACGCCATCGGCTCGACGCGCTCGGCCACCGGCCGGCACAGCCCGCGCAGCGCCCGCACCAGCGGCTCGGCGCCGGCCGGGTCGGTCCCGGCCCACACCAGCCCGGCGTAGGCGGCCGGCCGCCCCTCCAGCTCGGCCGGACCGCTGCTGCCCACCCAGGCGGTGAACGTCGCCTGTCGCGGCGCGTCGGTGCTCAGGTCCCGCCACCCGCGCAGCAGGGCCGGCGCCTGGTCCAGCCCGACGTAGAGCTCCACCACCAGCGCGTCGGTCACCACCGGGTGCAGCTGGAACTCGAACTCGGTCACCACTCCGAAGTTCCCGCCGCCGCCCCGCAGCCCCCAGTACAGGTCCGGGTGCTCGTCGGCGCTGACCCGGATCACCTCACCGGCCGCCGTGACGACCTCGTAGGACACCACGTTGTCGCACGCCAGCCCGAACTGCCGCGCCAGCCAGCCCATCCCGCCGCCCAGCGTCAGCCCGCCGACACCGGTGTGCGACACGTTCCCCGCGGTCGTCGCCAGCCCGTGCGGCAGCGACTCGCGGTCGAGCGCGCCGAGCAGCGCGCCGCCCTGCACCCAGGCCCGCCGCCGCGCCGGGTCGACCCGGACCGCGCCCATCGGCGTCAGGTCGAGCATCAGCCCGTCCTCGGGCACACCCAGGCCGAGGACGCTGTGGCCGCCGCAGCGCACGCCGAGCTCCAACCCGCGGTCGCGGGCGAACCGGACCGCGGCGGCGACGTCGGCTGTGCTCGCGCAGCGCGCGATCGTCCCCGGCCGGCGGTCGACCATCGCGTTCCACACTGTCCGCGCCCGGTCGTACCCGTCGTCGCCGGGGCGCAGCACCTGGCCCGAGATCGTGTCGTCCAGCACAGTCGTCATCACCGGTTCCTCCCTGTCGTTGTCGTCGTCAACGACCCTGACAGGGCGACCGGCTCGTGGTTAAGGTCCAGTTCCGTGCCGGTCGACTGGACCAATCGCCGGCTCAGACGTCGTACGACGCGACCACCGGCGCGTGGTCGCTCCAGCGTTCGGCGTACGACGGGGCGCGGCCGACCGCGCACGTCGTCGACGCGGCGCCGAGCTCGGGTGAGGCGACCTGGTAGTCGATGCGCCAGCCGGCGTCGTTGTCGAACGCCTTGCCGCGCCACGACCACCACGAGTACGGCCCAGGCCCTTCGCCGCCGTGCCGCCGGCCGACGTCGACCCAGCCGGCCGCGAACAGCCGGTCCATCCACGCCCGCTCGCCGGGGAGGAAGCCGGACTTCTTGCGGTTCGCCTTCCACGCCTTCAGGTCGACCTCTCGGTGCGCGATGTTCAGGTCGCCGCACATCAGCACGTGCCGACCGTCCGCACGCAGCTCGGTCAGCCGGGCGGTGATCGCGTCGAGGAAGGCGTACTTCTCCTCCTGCCGCGGCGGCGTCTCGGCCTCACCGGTGTGCACGTACACGCTCACCGCGGTGAGCGCCGAGCCGTCGTCGAGCACGATGTCGGCCTCCACCCAGCGGCCGCAGCCGGTGAACCGGTCCGGCCCGACCTCGGAGCGCTCGGCCTTGATCGGCCGCCGGGACGCGACCGCGACCCCGGCCCGGCCCTTGTGCCCGTCGATCACCGGCTCGGCGTGCGCGACGTACCAGTCGTCGCCGAGCTGCTCGCGCAGCACCTCGTCGGTCGCCCGCACCTCCTGCATCAGCAACAGGTCCGGATCGCACTCTTCCAGCCAGCGGCCCATGCCCCGGCGGACGGCGGCGCGGATCCCGTTGACGTTGGCGGTGGCGACCTTCAGCACCGCTCAACCCTAGAGGCCAGGCGGCACGGCTCCGGGACGCGGCTCGCCGTTGCTGGTTACTAGCCAGTTAAATAAGGTGGTCGCGATGGACTTCGGAGGACGGAGATGCAATGTCTGGTCGCGACTACGACGTGGTGCTGTTCGGTGCGACCGGTTTCACCGGCAGGCTGACGGCTGAGTACCTCGCCGAGCACGCGCCGGACAGCCTGCGGTGGGCGCTGGCCGGGCGGAACAAGGCCAAGCTGGAGGCGGTGTGCGCTCGGCTCGGTCGCGAGGTGGACCTGCTGGTCGCGGATGTGACCGACCCGGACTCGATCACGGCCGTGGCGACGGCGGCGCGGGTGGTCGTGACCACGGTCGGGCCGTACGTGACGCACGGCGAGCCGCTGGTGAAAGCGTGCGCCGAGGCCGGCACCGACTACCTGGACCTGACCGGGGAGCCCGAGTTCGTCGACACCATGTACGTGCGCTACCACGCGAAGGCGGTCGAGACCGGCGCACGCCTGGTGCACGCGTGCGGGTTCGACTCGATCCCGTACGACCTCGGCGTGCAGTTCACCGTCGAGCACCTGCCGCGGGACGTGCCGATCCGGGTGAGCGGACTGATCCGGGCGGGCGGGGCGCCCTCCGGCGGGACGTTCGCGTCGGCGCTGACGGCGTTCTCGCGCGGGAAGCAGAACCTCGCCGCCGCCCGGGCGCGGCGCCGTGCTGAGCCCCGGCCCGAGGGTCGTTCGGCACGCGCGGCCGGTGACCGGATCCGCCGCATCGACGGCTTCTGGGCGGTCCCGCTGCCCACCATCGACCCGCAGATCGTGGCCCGCTCGGCCGCCGCGCTGCCGTCGTACGGGCCGGACTTCCAGTACACCCACTACGCCGCCGTGCGCCGGCTGCCGGTGGTGGCCGGCGGTATCGCGGGGGTCGGCGGGCTGGTCCTGGCCGCACAGGTGCCGCCGCTGCGCAACGCGCTGCTCAAGCGGCTACAGCCCGGCGACGGCCCGAGCCCGCAGCGCCGGGCGAAGTCGTGGTTCAAGGCCCGCTTCATCGGCACCGGCGGCGGCCGGCGCGTCGTGACCGAGGTGGCCGGCGGGGATCCCGGGTACGACGAGACCGCCAAGATGCTCGCGGAGTCCGCGCTGTGCCTGGCGCTCGACGACCTCCCGGAGACCGCCGGCCAGGTGACGACGGCCGTTGCCATGGGCAAGCACCTGCGGGACCGGCTGGTCGCGGCCGGGATCACGTTCCGCGTCGTCTCGGATGACGCCTACTGACGGCCGGCGAGACCTAGGCTGAGCCGGTGCGGACTCTCACGGTGCTCGGCAGCTGCGGCGCGTGGCCGGAGGCGGGGCGGGCGTGCAGCGGCTTCCTGCTGGAGTACGACGGGTTCCGCGTGCTGCTGGATCTCGGGTACGCCGCCCTGCCGCGGCTGCTCGAGGTCTGCCCGGACGGCGCCGTCGACGCCGTACTGGTGACGCACCGGCACCCCGACCACTGTGTCGACGTCAGCGGGCTGGGCCGCGTGGTGCAGGACCTGGCGCCGCACGCGGTGCCGCTCCCGCTCTACGCGGCTCCGCCGCAGGACCGGCCGAGGACGCTGATGACCGCGGCCGAGGCCGGCGAGTGGGCCGCGAAGGCGCGGGCGCGACGGCTGCTGCTGACGCACTTCTGGCCGGGCAGCGACCGCGCGGTGTCGGTCGCCGAGGCGGCGGCCGGCTTCGGCGGCGAGATTCTCGCGGCCGAGGAAGGGCTCGTGGTCGAGCTTTGAGCCGGTCAGGCTCCCGGCGGGATCAGGCTGCGAGGATGTGCTCTACGTCACGTCGCGGGATCGGCCGGCCG
>DASXRB010000741.1:0-2181 GCA_036506875.1 Kribbellaceae bacterium
GAGCCGGCCCTCGGCGTCCGTGTTCAGCACCTCGACGGTCTTACCGCCGTACATGGTCAGTACGTCGGACGGCCGCGCCGCCGACCCCGACGGCATGTTCTCCGCCATCGCGGCGTACGCCGTCACCTGGACCGGCAGGCCGAGCCGCGCGATCGCGACGGTGGCACCGATCACCGCGGCGGCGCCGGCCATGTCGGACTTCATGCTGATCATGCCGCTGGCCGTCTTGAGCGACAGGCCGCCGGAGTCGAAGGTGATGCCCTTGCCGACGAACGCCAGGTGGGTGACCGGCTTCTTCGGGGCGTAGCTGAGCCGGACCAGCCGCGGCGGGTTGGTCGACCCCTGGCCGACGCCGAGGATGCCGCCGTACCCACCCTTGGCCAGGGCCTTGTCGTCCAGCACCTCCACCTTGACGCCGTACTCCTTGCCGAGCTTCAGCGCGTGCGCGGCGAAGTCGGCCGGGTTCAGGTCGGACGGCGGCGTGTTCACCCAGTCGCGGACCTGGTGCACCGCGTCGGCGACCACCTCTGCGCGCTCGAGCGCGGCCTTGGCCTCCTTGGTCCGGGCCAGGTCGGTCAGCACCGTCAGGTTGCCGGGCGCGTCGGACGAGCCCTCGGAGGACTTGTACGCCGTGAACGCGTACCGGCCGAGCAGCGCGCCCTCGGCGATCGCCCGGACGCAGTCGGCGTCCGGCGTCGGCAATGCGAAGGCGACCGACTGCGTGGTCTTGGCGGCACGTACGCCGGTACCTGCCGCGGTGCGCAGGTCCTCGGTCTTCAGCGCGCCGTCCGGCGCCTCGCCGAGGCCGACCGCGATCAGGGTGGCCGACTTGCCCGGCTTCGGCCCGGGCACCTTGGTGACCTCACCGGTCTTGCCGGTGGCGCCGAGGCCGGACAGCACCTCCACCAGCTTCCCGCCGTACGCGGCGTTCAGCGACTCGGTGCCGGCCGGCAGGGTGACGGCGCCGCCGAGTTTGACCACGCCGATGACCACGGCGTCGGTCTTGACGCCGGCCGCATCGGACTTGCTCAGGGTGATGGTGCTCACGAAATCCTCAGTCCTCCTTGACCGGCGGACGGACGGCCGGCCGTGACGGTACGTGAATGCTGCCTCCGCATGCTACGCGTCGGGTAAGTTCCGCTCCATGACCCCGTCATCTGAGCTGAAGAAGTCCCCGCTGCACGAGCGCCACGTCGCCCTCGGCGCCAAGTTCGCCGAGTTCGGCGGCTGGGAGATGCCGCTGGAGTACTCCGGTGTGGTCGCCGAGCACACCGCGGTCCGGACCTCGGTCGGCGTCTTCGACGTGAGTCACCTGGGCAAGGCGACGGTCAAGGGTCCGGGCGCGGCGTCGTACGTGAACTCGTGCCTGACCAATGACCTCGGCAAGATCGCCCCCGGGCAGGCGCAGTACACACTGTGCTGCAACGAGCGCGGGGGAGTGGTCGACGACCTGATCGCGTACCTGCACGCCGACGACGACGTGTTCCTGATCCCGAACGCGGCCAACACCGCCGAGGTGGTCAGGCTACTGCAGGCCGACGCGCCAGACGGCGTCGTGTTGACCAACACCCACGACGACTACGCGATCCTCGCGGTCCAGGGGACCCACAGCGACGACGTGGTGGCTGCGGTCGGGCTGCCGACTGGGCACGACTACATGTCCTTTGCGACCGCTGAGTACGCCGGTACGCCGGTAGTGGTCTGCCGGACGGGTTATACGGGTGAGCGAGGATACGAGCTCGTCGTACCGAATGACGCAGCGGTCGCCGTTTTTGACGCCCTGCTCGAGGCGGGGGCGCCGTACGGGATCGTCCCGGCTGGGCTGGGCGCGCGGGACACGCTGCGGACCGAGATGGGGTACCCGCTGCATGGGCAGGACATCTCGCCGGACATCACGCCCGTGCAGGCGCGGTCGGGCTGGGCTGTGGGGTGGAAGAAGGAGCACTTCTGGGGTGACGAGGCCCTGCGCGCGGAGAAGGAGCGCGGGCCGGCCCGGATCCTTCGCGGCCTGAGGGCCGTCGGCCGGGGCATCCCGAGGCCGCACATGACCGTGCTCGACCAGGCCGGCACGGCCCTCGGCGAGGTCACGTCTGGCACCTTCTCGCCGACCCTGAAGAAGGGCATCGCGCTTGCTTTGCTCGACGCGACGATCAAAGAAGGTGATCAGGTCGCCGTGGACAT
>DASXRB010000742.1:0-5035 GCA_036506875.1 Kribbellaceae bacterium
GTCGCATCGCGGCCTCAAACCGTGCCGCGAACGCCGGTTCGGCAACCTGGGTCGCGATCACGTGCGAGCCGAACCACACACGCACCAGACGGCGCGCATCAGGTGTGGACGGCACGGTTCCGCCGTCAACCGGATAACAGGTTGTACGCTTCATATCGGGAGCGTGTCTTGCGCACAGTGCCCATGGATAGACTGAGAGTGACGGCAAGCCGTATCACGTGTTTAACCCCGACACCGCCGCGCGGGAGGCACCAGGTGAACAGGCAGCAGCCGCGCCCCTCAGGGCCGAACGAGGCATTACGGGCGGCGATCAAGGAAGCGGGATGCACGTACGACACGCTGGCCCGGACGGTCGTGCGGGTCGCGGCGGAGAACGGTGAACACGCCCGGACGAACCGGTCGGCGGTGGCCCACTGGCTGAGAGGCGTCCGGCCGTCCGACCGCACGGCCGGTTACCTGGCCGAAGCGCTGAGCCGGCTGACCGGCCGCCCCGTGACCGTGGCGGAGCTTGGATACGAGGCCGACGTCGGTAATGGTGGGGTGATGACGCCGTTCACCCCTGACGCCGTCGGAGCGCTCACCGATCTCGGCGCGGCCGATCTCAAGCGGAGGCTAGATCGGCGGAGCGTCCTGTTTTCGGCGGCGATGCTGCCGTTGTCGCTGGCGTGGCTGAACGACGCCGACGCACGCGGACGCAGAGCGCGCGAGCATGGCGGCACGGTCGGCCAAGCCGAGATCCAGACCGTGCAGACCTTGACGGAGGCGTACTACGCGGCAGACGAAAACCTCGGCGGCGGGCACGGCCGCACGGCGGTGATCCAGTACCTCGTCACGGACGTGGCCACCTTCTGCACAAGCAGGTTCCGCAACGACACCGACCGCCGCGACATGTTCAGCGCCGCAGCCGAACTTGCCTACCTGGCCGGCTGGCAGTGCCACGACCTCGGGCAAGAAGGGCTCGCCCAGCATTACTACGCCGAGAGCCTGCAACTGGCGACAGAAGCCGATCCGCACGGACAACCCGCGTGGACGTTGAGGATCATGGCGCACCAAGCACTTGACCTCCGGACACCCGCGCACAGCGTCGCGTTGGCGACACGAGCGGTCGAGTTGGCACACGGGCGGGTCGACCCCGCGACCGAAGCGTTGTTCGCGATCACCGCCGCACGCGCACATGCGGCCGACCGGAACACGAGGGCAGCAACCGCGGCCGTGCACGCGGCCGAGGACAGCATGGCGCGCGACGAGAGCAACGAAGCCGACATGCCACATTGGGCGACGCTGACCGGTCCAGCCCGGGCAACCGTGGCGAGTCATGTGGCCAAGACCTTCACAGCACTCGGAGACCACGCCAGAGCCGAACAGCGGTACCTTGCGGCAGCGAAAGCGCGCAACCCCGAACGGTTCCGGCGCATCCATGCGCTCAACCTGGCGCAAGCGGCCGAAGCGCAGGCAGCACAAGGCCACGCCGACCACGCATGCGAGACCTGGGAAACCGCACTCGGCTACATGGCGGGCGTGGACTCCGACCGCATCAAGCAGGCCGTGACAGGGATGCGGCGGACACTGGTCACGTTCCGCCGCCGCGGCGTACCGCAAGCCGCAGGTCTGGACCAGCAAGGCGCCGCGCTCCTTGCCCAGATGACCAGCTGAGCCCACCCCGCCAGGCAGCCCGCCAGTCCGGACGAAACCACGGCGGCGATACTCACAGACGGTGACCATCCGCGCTCGGCCGCATCCGCGTCCAGATGTCCACGGCGTGGCCCCCATACGTGCTGGCGAGGCCAGCGGACGCGGACGTGGACGGTCGCGTGGACGATTACGGATCGTGACAATACGGGGGTTGTGCGCGTGCCAGTGCGCGGGCCTCGCCGGCCGGTCCCTTGTGGTCGGCTCAGCCCGGCAGCAGGCGCTGGAGCCGCAACGCCAGCTGGATCTCCAGCGCGCGTTCGGGTTGCTGCCACTCGCTACCGAGTAGCCGGGAGACCCGGTCCAGCCGTTGCGCGACGGTGTTGACGTGCACGTGCAGGTCGTCCTTGGCACGGTTGAGGTTGCCGCCATGGGCGAAGTACGCCTCCAGGGTCCGGACCAGCTCGGTGCCGCGCCGGCCGTCGTACTCCAGGACCGGCCCGAGCACGCGGTCCACGAACTGCCGGGCGCCGCCCGGCTCGCCGAGGAGCAGTCCGACGAAGCCGAGCTCGCGGCTGCTGGTGCCCTCCCCCGCCCGGCCGAGGGCGACCAGCGCGTCCAGGCAGCGGCATGCCTCGGCGTGCGCCGCGGGAACGCCCGCCGGACCGGTGACCGGACCGGCGGCGCCGACCGTCACCGGGCGGCCGAGCGCGAGCGCCAGGTCCTTGGCGAGCCGGTGCGCCGCCGTACCGGGCTCCTCGCCGGGCAGCAGCATCACGATCCGGTCCTGGTGCACGCCCGCGATGCCGCCGGTCAGGGACGCCTCGTGGTTCGCCGCGAACGACAGCCGGCGCAGCCGCTCGCGGTCGGTCTGGACGACGGCGACCGCGAACCCCGCGTCCAGGTCGAGACCGAGCTGCCGGGCGCGCTCGCGATGGCCGATGCCGGCGGCGGCGCCGTGCACGACCAGGTCGGCGACCAGCTCACCGCGGATCCGGTTCTCGGTCTCGGTCGCGGTCCGGATCATCAGGTGCAGCAGCGCGGTCACCAGCGCCGCGCGCTCCAGCACCCGCTGGTCGGCCTCGTCCAGGTCGGCGCGGCCGTGCAGTACCAGCGCGCCGAAGTGCTCCGCGCCCGCGACGACCGCGGCGTACCAGGTGTCGTCGCGGCACACCGCGCGGCCCTGGCCGCGCGAGGCGGCGACCGCGTCGGCCCAGCCGCGCGGCAGCCGGTCGGGGCGCTCATCACCGGCCGAGGCGACGCAGCGGCCGTCGGCGTCGAGCACCTGCAGGCCGCCGCCCAGCACGTCGGTCACCGCCGCGGCGACGTCGTCGATGCTGCCGCCGCGCAGCACCAGCCCGGTGAACCGGTCGTGCGCCTCGGCGGCGCGCTCCACCGCCGCGCTGTGCCGTCGTACCAGCGTGTTCGCCGCGTTCAGCTCACGCACCGCGGCACGGGTCTCCTCGAGCAGCCGGGCGCCGTCGATCGCGATCGCGGCGTGCGCGGCCAGCGACGACAGCAGCGAGATCTCGTCGCGGCCGAAGGAGCGCTTGGTGCGGTCGGCCGCGAACAGCACGCCGAGGACCTGGGGCCCGAGCAGCAGCGGTACGCCGAGGATCGCCACCAGGCCCTCGTCGTCGACGGCGCCGTCGATCGACGCCACGTGCCGGAACCGCTCGTCGGCCGGGTAGTCGTCGGTCGCGTACGGCGTCGAGGTGCCGGCGACCAGGCCGCCGAGCCCGGTGCCCATCGCCAGCCGGACCCGGCGGAAGCTCGCCGAGACCACCCCGGCGGTGGCCCGCATGTAGGTGTCGCCGCGCTCCGCGTCGATCAGCGTCAGGTAGGCCACGTCGGTGTGCAGCAGCGTCCGCGCCCTGCGCACGATGGCGTCGAGCACCGCGTCCACACCCTGCAGAGCGGCCAGGTCGCCGGCGGTCTCGAACAGTGCCTCCAGCTCGACCTCTCGGCGCCGCCGGTGCTCCAGCACCCGGCGTACCTGCAGCGCGAGCGTCTTGGCCGCCTCGAGCACGTCCAGCTCCGCCTGGCCTGCGCCGGCGGCCAGGGCGGCGCGCAGCGGCTCGTCGTACTCCTCGGCCGGGGCGTCGCGCGCGAGCAGCTGCAGGAAGACGGTGTCGCTCAGCGTGCGGTCCACCCCCCGTCCATCACGAACGAGCTGCCGGTCACCGCGGCGGCGTGCGGGCCGCACAGGTAGGCGGCCAGCTCGGCCACGTGCTCCGGCTCGATCAGCCGCTTGATGGCCACCGGTTCCAGCATGATCCGCTCCACCACCTCGTCCGGTCCGATCCCGTGCACGGCCGCCTGCGCCGCGACCTGCCTCTCGACCAGCGGTGTCCGCACGTACGCGGGGTTGATGCAGTTCGAGGTGACGCCGTGCTCGGCACCCTCCAGGGCTATCACCTTGGACAACCCCTCGAGCCCGTGCTTGGCCGCGACGTACGCCGCCTTGAACGGCGAGGCGCGCAAGCCGTGCACCGAGGAGATGTTGACGATCCTCCCCCATCCGGCCGCGTACATGTGCGGCAGCGCCTGCCGGACCAGCCGGAACGGTGCCTCGAGCATGACCCGGATCATGAGCGAGAACCGCTGCGGGGAGAAGTCCTCGATCCTGTCCACATGCTGCAAGCCTGCATTGTTGACGAGCACGTCGCAGCGCAGCCCGAGCGCGTCGACCGCGTCCAGGTCGGCCAGGTCGACCACCTCGGCCCGGCCGCCGATCCGTGCCGCGACCCGCTCGGCACCGGCGGCGTCGAGGTCGACCACGACGACCTCGGCGCCGGCCCCGGCCAGCCGGGCCGCGCAGGCCGCGCCGATGCCGCTCGCGCCACCGGTCACGACGGCGGTACGGCCGGCCAGCTCGGCCGGGGACTCGGTGCTCATGACCCTGGACGGTAGGCACCCGCAGCGCCGAGTGATACGTCGGCCGCACCTACATCCGCGGGGGTGTCGGTGGGCGGCGAGCACACATCCCCGGTATCAGATCACCTCGAAGTTGCTCATCATGCCGGCGTCCTCGTGCTCCAGCTTGTGGCAGTGCATCAGGTAGAGACCGCGATAGCCGTCCGGGGCGCCGAAAAGTCGGTGACGCGGCGTCGTGAGCGCGTGACAATTGTGTGGTGGGGGTCGCTCTCGCGAACAAGTACTGGACGAGGGTGATCACAGGTCGCGGGAGGGGTCGTGGGCGACGATCGGGGTGACTTCACCGACTTCATCGTGGTGATGCCGGGCATCATGGGGTCGACGTTGTACAAGGACGGCAAGCCGGTCTGGGAGCCGTCGTCAGGGGCGGTGCTGAACGCGGTCCGCTCGTTCGGCCGCAATCTCAAGCAGCTCGAGCTGCCACCGGGCATCGGCGACGACCATCCCGGCGACGGCGTCGAGGCGAAGG
>DASXRB010000743.1:0-2078 GCA_036506875.1 Kribbellaceae bacterium
GGGTCCTCCCGCTAGGAGACGTAACCGCCACCGCTGATCGAGAGCGTGTGGCCGGTGATGAACGACGCGTCGTCGGAGGCCAGGAAGGCGATCCCGGCGGCGACCTCGTCCGGAGTGCCGGCCCGGCGCAGCATCGTGCCGTCGATCATCGCCTGCCGGACCCGGCTGCCGAGATCGCCCGACGCGGCGAGGTCCGCCAGCAGCCTGGTCTCGATCGGGCCCGGCGCGACCGCGTTGCAGCGCACCCCGAACCGCGCCCCCTCGCGCGCGATCGCCTTCGTGAACCCGAGCACGCCGGCCTTCGCCGCGGAGTAGGTCGCGCCGGCACCGAGCCCGGCCCGGCCGGCCTCGCTGGCGACGTTCACGATCGCGCCGCCGCGGCGCTCCTGCATGCCGGGCAGCACCGCATGGGTGCAGGCCATCGTGCCGCGCAGGTTGACGGCGAGCCAGTGGTCCCAGTCCGCCGGGGTGGTGTCGACGAAGAACGCGGTGCGGTCGCCGCCGGCGTTGTTCACCAGGATGTCGATCCGCCCGAACGCCTCGGCGACGGTCGCGAAGGCCGTGTGGACGGCGTCGGTGTCGGCGACGTCCAGGGCGAGGCCGAGGCCGCCGACCTCGGTCGCGAGCTGCTTGGCACCCACCTCGTCCAGGTCCGCGACCGCCACGGTCGCGCCCTCCGCGGCGAGGCGTCGTACCGTCGCCGCGCCGATCCCCGCGGCACCGCCGGTCACCACGGCGGTCCGGCCGGCCAGCCGAGTCATTGACATGCCGTTGACGATATTCGACACTCTGTCGAGAAAACAAGAGCCCGGGAGTGAGTGATGGTCGACTTCGCACTGTCCGAGGAGCAGCGGGCGATCCGCGACACCACGCGCGAGTTCGTCCGCCGTGAGCTGATGCCGCTGGAGCAGGAGGTGCTGCGCCGCGAGCGGGCCGGTGAGCCGGGTCTGGACCCGTCGGTACGCCGCGAGCTGCAGCTGAAGGCGAAGTCGTTCGGGTTCTGGGGCCTGAGCACTCCGGCCGAGTACGGCGGGATGGACCTGTCCGCGGTCGACCAGGCGCTGGTCACGTCCGAGCTCGGGCGGACGTTCCTGCCGTTCGTGTTCGGCGGCGAGGCGGACAACATCCTCTACGAGGCGAACGAGGAGCAGCGCAAGGAGTACCTGCTGCCCACCATCGCCGGCGAACGGAAGTCGTGCTTCGCGATCACCGAGCCCGGCGCCGGGTCGGACACCCGGGCGATCCGCACCACCGCGCGCCGCGACGGCGACGAGTGGGTGATCCGGGGTGAGAAGACCTTCATCACCGGCGGCAACGACGCCGACTTCTGCATCGTCATCGCCGTCACGGACGCCGCTCTCGGCGCGCAGGGCGGGTTCACCGCCTTCCTGGTGGACCGCGACCGCGGCTGGACCTCGCACCCGATCGACACGATGGGACCGGCGCTGCCCGCGTCGCTGTCGTTCGACGACGTGCGGGTGCCGCAGGACCACGTGCTCGGTGAGATCGGCGCCGGGTACGAGCTGGCGATGCGGTGGATCATCAAGGGCCGCTACCTGATCCCGGCCCGCGGCGTCGGCACCTGCGAGCGGCTGCTGCAGCTCGCGATCGAGTACGCGAACACCCGGCAGACCTTCGGCCGGGCGATCGGCGAGAACCAGGCGATCCAGTGGATGCTCGCCGACTGCGAGGTCGACCTCGAGGCCGCCCGCTGGCTCGTGCTGCGCGCCGCCTGGGGCGTCGACCAGGGTGAGAACCCGCAGCACGACTCCGCGATCGCCAAGCTGTACGGCGCCAACGCCGTCAACCGGGTCGCCGACCGGGTGCTGCAGATCCATGGCGGCATGGGCTACACCAAGGAGCTCCCGATCGAACGCTGGTACCGCGAGCTCCGGCTCTGGCGCATCTTCGAGGGCACCGACGAGATGCAGCGGCTGATCATCTCCCGCGGCCTGCTCCGCGGCTACCGCAAACCCGGCGCCCACGTCTGCTGACGCGGCCCGCAGAGCCGGTCAGGCGGCGCGGTCGGGGCGGCGGGCGAGGGCCTGGCCGGCCGGGAAGGCGGCGGCCAGCGCCCG
>DASXRB010000744.1:0-4832 GCA_036506875.1 Kribbellaceae bacterium
GCGCTGAGCGCGTCGGCCGCGGCCCGCGCGTGGGTTCGCAGGTACGTCGCGTAGACGCCGAGGAACGCGGCGGTGGCGCCGTCCGCCGCGACCAACCCCTCGAGGGTACGGGCGACTGCCTCCATGTCGTCGAAGGAGCGCGCGGCCTCCACCAGCAGGCCGTCCTCGACCGGCCGCAACCCGCGCTGCAGCGTGCGGGACAGCTCGACGGGGTTGAGATCCTTCGCCAGTTGCGGCTTGCGCAGCGTCAGCACGAGGTCGAGAAGCTGCTCGTAACGGGCCGGCCCCAGCCCGAACAGGGCCGCGTCGACGAGGTGCCGGTACTCCTCTGCCGAGTCACGCACCGCCTCGGCGCCGAGCGCCTCGACGAGGTCCTTGCGGGCCAGCGGCCGGTCATCGGCGTCCAGCAGGGACAGTTCGACGCCGACGCGGCCATCGGCGACGAAGTGCCAGCGGGTGACGCGGTCGTTGTGCTTGTGCGCACGCAGCCCGATGCCGACGGTCACGTGCCGGGTGCCGTCGCCGAACTCCATCCACACGTACGCGTGCGCGGACTCCTGGCCACGGTAGAGCAGGTTGGACTTCATGGTGCGGTCTTCGCCCGCGAATGGGTTCAGCCGCCGCGGCTCGATCCGCCCGTCGAGCACGTACGGGAAAAGCACCTCGAGGGCCTTGGTCTTGCCGGATCCGTTGGGACCGCGCAGCACGAGCCAGCCGTCGACGAAGAGGAACTCCTCGTCCCGGTAGTCCCACAGGTTGATGATGCCAGCCCGGGTGGGTGCGAAGCGTGACACGTGTCGTCCTTAGAACAGCGCTCGTTGACGGACCTGGGCGACAGTGTTGCGGTAGCGGCCGACGAGGGGGCGCACCAACACTCCGCCGGGCACGGCGACGATCGCGCCGAAGCGGACGAGCAGCGCCACCGCCTCGGTACGCAGCCGCTCCGGGTCGGCATGCCAGGCCGCGCCGAACGCGGTCCCGTACCGAACGAGGATGTCGGCGACGGCATCCCGCAGGAAGCTCTCGGTGATGAACGGATACCGGTTGTCGTCGTCGCCGGTCTCGTCCTGGTCGTCGGCGATCTCCTCGTCGATTCCGACCCGCGTGGCGCGCGGCAGGCCGGCGTCCACCTGGCCAGTGAGGGCCGCCTGCACCGCACGCGGGTCGGGCGCGGCCATCCGCTTCACCCGGCGCCCGTCCGGGTCGCCGGCACGGTCGGCCATCGCCGTCGCGAGCAGCACCGCCGCCTGGGCCACGGACCCCATGCCGGGGAACTGCTCCGCCGACAGCCGCATGGTGTCCACCAGCAGCACACCCTCCGCGCGCCGCTCGACCCGTAACCCGATGAGCCGGTACAGGTCGGCCGGCAGTGCGGACCCGCGCAGGTGGTTGGCCACGTCGGTCGCCACGTCGGTGTAGTAGACCACCGGCCGGTCCACGACGGCGCGGCGGGCGGCCTGCGCGGCGGCGCGGCGATCGGCGTTGCCGCTGCGACTCATCGAGCGTTCCAGCAGTGCCGCGACCGAGTCGACGTGCTGGAGCACCCGCGGCGGCCGAAACAGGGCGAACACCACATCGCGGGCGATGTCGTACAGCGCCTCCCCGGCAGCCGGGTCGCCGGCCCACGACGCGCTGGATCCGTCGGCGAGCCGCAGCACACCACGCTCCTCCAGCCAACCGACCGCATCGACGAGCGCCCGCCGGTCCGGTCCAGCGTCCGGGTCGAAGCCGAGGCCGGTGATCCGGTTCGCGTCGCTGGCAACGGCGTCGGCCAGCTCACTCAACGTGATCTGGATGCCGGCCCGGCCGAGTACCGCCAAGGCCAGCGACAGGTACGCATACCGCTGCCGGTCGAACGGCCGGCCGGTGCGGGTGACGGCTGGTCGGTCGGGGTCGAGAGCGTCGGCGGTGCGGACCAGCCGGGCGGTTGCGCCGTGCAGCTCCAGCCGGTACCCGAACGCATCGGCCAGGTCACGGCGCAGCTCGGCGGAGAACCGCCGGATCCGCGGCAGCGCCCGCTCGTCCGGCCAGGACGCGGTGATCAACGGATGCCGCAGCAGCAGGCGCACCGCCCGCTGGTAGTCGGCGAGCTCCAGGTCGGAGACCTCCGCCGCGAACCTCATGCCGGCCCCTCGCCCGCTGCGCCTGCCCGATTCACGCTCTGCCTCCCTTTCGCGTGCGCTCGCGGCCCTCGCTACGCTCGGTGTACTCGCTCACGCGGTGCCTCCCTTTCGCGTGCGCTCGCGGCCCTCGCTACGCTCGGTGCACTCGGTCACGCCGCGACCCTCGTGTGCGCGGCGGCCGTGACGGTGAGCGCGTATCCGTCGAGATGGAGCAGCCCCGCCTTGGTGGACACGGTCGTGAACCGACCTGGCGTCGGCGTCAACGTCAGGCGCACGCCGAAGGCGGCAGCTGCGAGCGTCGCATCGGCGCGGCCGGCGGTGCGCGCGGCCAGGGCGACGTCCAGCAGTCGGCGCAGCACCGCCGCCTGTTCGTCGTCGAGAGCGGCATCACCGGCATCGGTTGCGGCGAGGGCCGCAGCCGCCTCGACGTGCCGGCGCTCGTCGGCGAGTTGGCGTTCGCGCAGATACCGCCGCGCCACGTCGGACCGCTCGACGCGGGCCGGCCGCCCGTTACCCTGGCCCGGCGCCCGGCCGGACTGCACCAGGGTGCGCGAAAGCTCGACGGCTGGGGCGTCCCACCAGGACAGTCGGGTCGCGATCGCCTCCGGGTCGTCGTGTGCGACCCCGACGTGCCGCGGCCCACCGAGCGAGAAGACGGCGTCAAAGAGGGCGTGCGCAGCCTCCTCCGACCCGGCGTCGGTGAACCAGGCGGCAAGATGCCGCAGCTGCGACTCCCGGCTCACGCCGCCGCGGCGGGCTTCGGTGACCCGGCGTAGCAGGGCGAGGACGTCGCCGATCGCCGCCATGGTGGCTCCGGCCAGCCGGTCGGCCTCACTTGTCGTGTCGGCGCCGGGCGGCGCCAGCCACGACCGCAGCCCGGCCCACCGGCGCCGCCAGTCCTCCAGCCGCTCCGCCGGGGTGGCGAACAGTCGCTCGTCGGCCTCGGCCGCCGCCTCGACGAGCCGGTCGAGGCCGGTGGCCTCCACCTCGTGCACGGCCTCACGCAGCCGAGGCGTGTACCGCTGGAGCTCGTCGTGGAAGTCACGCAGGTGGGCGAGGAGGGCATCCTTGTGGGTCAGGAACACCTCGGGGCGCACGTCGTGGGTCCGGCCGAGGTCGCTGAGCATGTGGTAGAAACGGGCGGCCCGCTCCGCCACGTCGGCGAGGGCCCGGTCGAGGCGGTTGAGCTTGCGGTACACCTCCTCGGCGTCGCCGGCCGTGTTCGCGGCGGTGAGTGCCTTGAGGTCCGCGAGCAGGTCGGCGAAGACCAACCGGGATAGCGTGCTGTCGTCGAGGCCGGCCGCGAGGACGCTCTCGACGGCGCGGTGCGCGCGGTACCCGGCGTCGGTGAACTGGTAGACGGAGTGGCGGTTGCGGTATTCCGCGAGAGTGGCGGCGCGGGCGCCATCCTGCCCGCGGTGGAGCACACCCCAGTCGACCAGGGCGTCCAGCAGGCGGGGCAGTTCCAGGCCGGCCGGGTCGGGGCAGTCCGGGTGGGCCGTCGCCAGATCGGCGAGGGTCGTCGCCACCTCGGAAGTGTGCTGGACCACGTGGTAACTGGCGCGGGCGGCGTCGAAGGCGCGCAGGACCCAGAGGTAGGCGAGGCGGTGCTCCGCGGTGACGTAGCCGAACAGCCGCATCCGGTCGTCGAGCCCGAAGTCGTCGAGCCCGAACGACGGCGTACCGGGATGCGCCATGCGGTCCTCCTCGTTCTCGGCGGCCCCTACCGTATCGGGCGCCTCCGACACGCTGCGGTGGCGTACGCCCACCGTGGCGGGCCACGACCGACGGCGTTGCATCGATCAACCGGGTTCCCCTCCCGCCTACCCACGGCATACATGCAGGCCTCGAGCTGCGTGAAGGCGGTCCGCTTCGCCGGTGTCCCACTGGCCTGGGCGGTGAGCACCGCCGGCTGTTCACGAGCAACACCACCAAGTCGCTGGAGTCCCGGCCGCGGCGTCTTGCCTCGACACGCTGGTAGCGTTGCTAATGCTTAGCGCGGGGGCGCGGGCCAGCAGCGGGCCGAGCGTGTCGATGACCCGGTGAGCTGGCGAGTGTGACACCCGAACAGCGGGCCTATCTGCCGCATCGTCAGGTTTGGTGCGCCCAGTACACGACCACCAGCAGCACCCGGTCAGACAGGCCCAGAGCTCACAGCCGGCCCGGCCGGCCATCGGCGATGCCGTCGCCGCCACGCCGGGCGACCAAGCACACGAGCCGGTGGACCTGGACGGATTGCAGACCGCTGAAGGGGAAGATCCACTCCGGCCGGGCTGAGCATCATCGGTGATCGTCCTCACCGTACAGGCGGACCCTTGGTAACCATCGCCGTCTGGACCGGTGACGAGCGCCCCGAACCTCCAGCCGACCAGGGGCCGTCAGCGGCCCTACCCAAGCACCCCGCGCCTTCAGTTCGACGCACCAGACGACAGCGCAGAGGCTGACCGTGCCCAGTAGGCCGTTGTAGAGCCTCGGGTGGTTAGCCACAGGCCTGGATGCACAAACCTGCCGCGCAACGCTGGCCGGCAGTTACGAGACATCCGTTGGCGTACGCGGGCGTCGATACCGAGCCAGCGGAATGGCCGTTCCGGCCATCGAGCTTGGTGTAGTCGTTCCAGGCGAGTGCCAGGTCCCGATGAGATCCCTCTCGTTGTCTGTGTAGTACCTGCCTTCAGCGCCCCAGCGCAGCGGGCCCGTCACGTTGCAGCC
>DASXRB010000745.1:0-3305 GCA_036506875.1 Kribbellaceae bacterium
GGATCCGCCTCACCACGGACAGCACCTCGTACGTCGACGGGCTGAGCGTCAACGAGGTGCTGATCAACACCCGGATCGCCGCCGACAAGGTCAGCCCCACCCGGATGGACCGGCCCGAGGACATCGAGCGCAACCCGGTCACCGGCCGCGTCTACGCCGTACTCACCAACAACTCCGACCGCGGCGGCAAGTTCGCCACCGACGAGGCCAACCCGATCGGCACCTCGCACGTCCGGGACACCCTGGGCGGCCCGCTGGTCGAGAAGGCCGGCAACAGGAACGGCTACATCCTCGAGCTCTCCGAGGACCGCGACGACGCCGGCAGGACCGGCTTCACCTGGTCGCTGTTCCTGGTCTGCGGTGACGGCGCGGCGCAGGAGACCTACTTCGGCGGCTACGACAAGACGAAGGTCAGCCCGATCTCCTGCCCGGACAACGTCACGTTCGATGCCCGCGGCAACCTGTGGATCGCGACCGACGGCAACGTGCTCGGCTCGAACGACGGCATCTTCTCGGTGCCGGTCGCCGGTCCGGACCGCGGCCGGGTCAAGCAGTTCCTGTCGGTACCCTTCGGCTCCGAGGCCTGCGGGCCGCTGATCAGCGACGACGACCGCACCGTGTTCGTCGCCGTCCAGCACCCCGGTGAGACCGACGACGCGACCTTCGAGAAGCCGACCTCGACCTGGCCGCACACCGACGCCTTCCCGCGTCCGTCGATCGCCTGCGTCTGGCGCCCCGACGGCAAGCCCGCCGGCGTCTGACCACAGCTCCACCCCGCGGCCGAGGCCTGCCGGTGCCCCGCACCGGCAGCCCTCGGCCGCCCCATTCCCGGGCCGCGCATCCGTTTCCGTGCGTGCAATTGGCCTGGTTAACCCGGCCAGCGGACGGTTATCCCGGCTCATGCCCCGGGCAGACCCGCAGTTCGCCGGGTTGACCAGGCGAACTGCCCGCGCCTGGGTGTGCTTCCGCGCACAGTGCCGAACAGTTCGCGTGGGGTACCCACTCCAGCCAAGGGTCACCCCGGGTTGTAACCGCGGGTAGGCCTCAGCCCACGTGGGCCCCCACGCGAATGTGGCCAGATCGGCAGCGCGTCCGGGCGCGACTGGAACGACGCGGCGCGTCGCGGCGCGACCTGATGCAGTCCGGTATGGCTCTCGTGCAGGTTCCGTGCAATTCGCCTGGTTAACCCGGTCAATGGAGGGTCAGCGCGGCCTATGCGCGGGGCAGACGCGCAGTTCGCCGGGTTGACCAGGCCAATTGCGCTGGGCGGGGACGGAGACTCGGCGTACGACGTCTTGCGAGCGCTGCGATCTGGTGGGTGATCGCAGGTCGCCGCGGGTTGGCGTACGGCGTGCGGTGCCGGCACCCGCAACGAAGTGCTGGTACCCGCGACGAAGTGCTGGTACCCGCGACGACGTGGCGGGCCCCCCGCAACGGAGCGCCCGGCCCGGAGCGTGGTGCGGATGCCGGCGATGGTGTGCGGGGGTCCGGCGGAACCGGTGGCGGGGCGGGTCAGACGGTTCGGGAGACGACCAGGTCGCAGAGGGCTTCCAGGGCGGCGCGGGCCGGGATGGCGGGGAGGGTGGACAGGAGGCGGCGGGCGCTCTCGGCGCGGCCGCGGACGTCGGTCTCGGCCTCGCGCAGGGCCGGGTGGGCACGCAGCAAGTCCAGGGTCTCGGCCACCAGGACGTCGTCGTTCGACAGGTCGGAGCCGAGCAGCTCGAGCAGCCGGGCGTCGTCGGGCGAGGAGGACCGGCGGGCGATCAGCACCGGCAGCGTCGGCACGCCTTCGCGTAGGTCGGTACCGGGGGTCTTACCGGACTGGCCGGCGTCCGACGCCACGTCCAGGATGTCGTCGGCGAGCTGGAACGCCGCCCCGATCTCCTCGCCGAACGCCCGCAGCGTCTCCTGCACGTCAGCACCTGTCCCGGCGAACCGGGCGCCGAACAGCGCCGACGTGGCGATCAGCGAACCTGTCTTGTCGGCCACCACCGACAGGTAGTGCTCCAGCGGGTCGTCGCCGTCCCGGGCGCCGAGCGTCTCGCGGATCTGTCCCTCGACCAGCCGAGCGAACGTGCGGGCCTGGATCCGGACCGCCTCCGGGCCGAGCCCGGCGACCAGGTCGGACGCCTGGGCGAACAGCCAGTCGCCGGTGAGGATCGCGACCGAGTTGTCCCAGCGCGCGTTCGCGGTGTCCGCGCCGCGGCGCAGGTCCGCCTCGTCCATCACGTCGTCGTGGTACAGCGTCGCCAGGTGCGTCAGCTCCACCACCGCCGCGGCGGTGACGACATCAGCAGACAGCGGCGACGGACCGAACTCGGCGGCCAGCAGGGTCAGCAGCGGCCGGAACCGCTTGCCGCCGGCCGCCATCACGTGCTGCGCGGCCTCGGTGACGAACGGCGCCTCCGACACCGCGGAGTCCCGCAGCAGTCGCTCGACCTCGGCCAGGCGCTCCCGGACCCGGGACTCCAGGCCCGCGTCGGAGAACGCCAGCCCGAGCCCCGTGTCGGCCGACTGCTGCGAGGTCTCGGTCAACGGAGGAACTCACCCGCCCGCGCGGCCAGGTCCAGCACCGGTCCCGGGATGATGCCGAGGACGACGGTCGCCGCGACCCCGAGCGACACCGCGACGGTGGTCTGCCAGCCGGGCAGGGCCACGTCGGGCGCGTCGGTCGACGGCTCGGAGAAGAACATCAGCACGATCACCCGGACGTAGAAGAACGCCGCGACCAGGCTGCACAGCACCGCGACCACGACCAGCGGCCACGCGCCGCCGGTCCAGGCCGCGCCGAACACGGCCCACTTCGCGGTGAACCCCGAGGTCAGCGGGATACCCGCGAAGGCCAGCAGGAAGAACGCGAAGATCCCGGCCAGCAGCGGGGACTTCTTGCCCAGGCCGACCCAGCGCGACAGGTGCGTCGCCTCGCCACCGGCGTCGCGCACCAGCGTGACCACGGCGAACGCGCCGATCGTCGCGAAGCCGTACGCCACCAGGTAGAACAGCACTGCCTGCAGCGAGGTGATCCCGCGGGCCACGCCGGACCCGAGCTGCGCCGCGCCGACGAAGGCGGTGAGCAGGAAGCCCGCGTGCGCGATCGACGAGTAGGCCAGCATCCGCTTCACGTCGGTCTGCGTGATGGCCACGATCGAGCCGATCGCCATCGTCAGGATGGCGACCACCCAGATCATCGGCGACCAGTCCCAGCGCTCCGGGCCGAGCGCGACGTAGAACACCCGCATCAGGGCGGCGAACGCGGCGATCTTGGTGCAGGCCGCCATGAAACCGGTGACCGGCGTCGGCGCGCC
>DASXRB010000746.1:0-2089 GCA_036506875.1 Kribbellaceae bacterium
ATCCGGCGAGCTGGGCAATGTGGGCGCCGCGCTGCTCGGTGGTCAGCGCGGTGACCGACATGAACGCGCCGACCCAGTCCCGGAACTGGTCGCGGTCGGCGTAGGGCACCCCGATCAGCTCGCAGATCATCAGCCCGGGCAGCGGTACGGCGAGTGCCTGCGCCAGGTCTGCCGGTGGACCGGCCTTGACCATCTCGTCGAGCAGGTCGCTGGTGATCTGCTCGGCCCGGGCGCGCAGCTGCTCGACCCGGCGTGCGGTGAACGCCTTGGCCACCAGCCGGCGCAGCCGGGTGTGCTCCGGGGGATCCTGGTCGGTCAGGATGGCGCCGACCCGCGCCGGGGTCAGCCGGGGCACGTCGCGCACCGCCGCCTGCGCCAGGCTGAACC
Organism: Kribbellaceae bacterium; assembly: GCA_036506875.1. GTDB lineage: Bacteria > Actinomycetota > Actinomycetes > Propionibacteriales > Kribbellaceae > DASRHY01. Next base: position 388 of record DASXRB010000746.1, read on the forward strand.
GCGGGTCACCCAGCGCGGTACGCACATCGTCGTAGCGGGTCAGCAGCCAGCCTTCCTCGCCATAGGGCAGTTTCACCCGCGCGAGCGGCTCGTGCTCCTGCAGCCAGAAGTACATCGGATCGATCTCAAGCCCGTGGATGGGGCCGAACGGGTACGACCGCGCCACGGTGGCCTCTGCCATCACCGCCTCCTCGAGGCTGGATCTCGGGCATCTGTCATCCTTGCCCCGGCGAGGCGGTAACGGAATCAACCGAACGTCGCTACCGTCCGCGATCATGCGGCTGAACAATCACCCCGTTCTGTCGCCAAGTTGGGGATACCGCGGTGAGGTCAGTGGGTGAGCCGCACCGGCAGCGCCTGGTGGGCGTAGAAGACGAACCCGACGGACGGCTTGAGCTCCTCTGGTGCTACCGCGAGGGCCATGTCCGGGAACCGCTCGAACAGCGCCGGCAGCGCGATGCGCGCCTCCATCCGGGCCAGCGGCGCGCCCAGGCAGTAGTGCACTCCGTGGCCGAAGGACAGGTGCTCCTTGTCGGGGCGGGTGACGTCGAACTGCTTCGCGGTGTCGCCGTGCAGTTCGGGGTCGCGGCCGGCCGCGCCGAACCCGATGAGGATCGGTTCGCCCGCCGCGATCGTCAGGCCGTCGAGCTCGATGTCCTCGACGGCGAACCGCAGCGGCACGTACTCGACCGGACTGAGCGCGCGCAGCGTCTCCTCCACCACGTCGTCCCACGACGCCTTGCCCGCGGTGACCAGCGCGAGCTGGTCGGGTCTGGTGAGCATGGCGGTGACGGCGTCGTCGATCAGGTCGGCCGTGGTCTGGAAGCCGCCGCCGACGAGGGTCATGACCGTGCTCTCCAGTTCGGCCTCGGTCAGCCGCGAGCCTTCCTCGTCGCGTGCCGCGATCAGGCCGCTGGTCAGGTCGTCGCCGGGCGCGTCGCGCTTGATCTGGATCAGCCGCTGTACCGTCTGCTGGGTCCGGATCGCCGACGCGACAACCTGTTCCGGTGTCGCCGAGGTGTCGAGGAAGCCGTCGCTCATTTCATGCCACGCGGCGCGTTCGCCCTCGGGTACACCGAACATCGCGGAGATGACCGCGGCGGGTATCTGGTTGGCGTACGTCGCGCGCAGATCCACCACCTGTCCGGGCGGGTACGCGGCCAACGCGTCGACTGTGTCGGCGACGATCCGCTCGACGGCCGGCCGCATCTCCTCGGTACGCCGGGCGGTGAACGCCTTGGCGACCAGCTTGCGCAGCCGGGTGTGCTCGGTGCCGTACGCGCTGACCATGCTGTCGAAGATGACCCAGCTGATCAGCGGCCAGTCGGGTGGGATCTCCCCGTTACGCAGGGCCGGCCAGTGCTGGCGGGCATTCTTGGACACCCGCGGGTCGCCGGACCCTGCGCGCGGATACGGTCGGACTCGCCGTGGATGTCACTGCCGGTCGGGTCGATGACCAGAGGCTGGGAGGCGTCTGACTGGAGGGCGTTCATCGCAAACCGCTCCTCTCCGCGAGGCGATACGTGACGGTATCGCCGCCCGCCACGGCGCGTCATCGGATGATCGTCGCGTCATCGCGCGGTGTGACGCTGCTGCCGAAGCGGGTACACGGTGGGCACCGCGCCCGAGACGCCGCGCACCGCCTCGCCGCCGGCCCAGCTGTGCACGATCAAGTACCGTCACTTGTTCCGGGCGCCGGTCG
>DASXRB010000747.1:0-2417 GCA_036506875.1 Kribbellaceae bacterium
GACGCGGTACGACGCGGTGGCCACCTCGTCCAGGACTACGTCCGGCCGGACCGGCTGACGCACGACTTCGTCGGCCTGGTCAGCGGCGACGTGGTCCGGGCCGAGGTGCCGTTCTCGGTCGGGCCGTACACGTTCGGCCGCCGTGGCGCGGGCTGCTACCTGCGGATCGGCTCACCGGATGCCGGCGGTGAGGTGCTGAACCTGCACCGCGGCATCCACGTCACCGGCCCGCTGCTCGTCACCGGTCAGGGACGGGGGTAGGGCTGGTGCTTCACGGTGATGTCGGACAGCTCCGCGTCGCGGGGCAGGTCGAGCGCGGCCCGGATCGTGGTCGCGATCGTCTCCGGCCGCACCCACTCCTCGGGCTGGTACTCCTTGCCCTCCTGCGCGTGCACCTTCGCCTGCAGCTTCGTCGCCACCCGGCTGGCGTAGATGCTGGTCACCCGGACGCCGTTCTCGAACTCCTCCAGCCGCAGCGTCTCGCCGAACGCGCGCAGGCCGTACTTGCTCATCGCGTACCCGGACCAGCCGGGCCACGGGTAGAGCCCGACCAGCGAGTTGAGCAGGACGACGTGGCCGCGGGCGGCGCGCAGCGCGGGCAGCGCGAGCCGGGTCAGCTCGGCGGGCCCGACCAGGTTCACCTCGAGGTGCGCCCGGACCACGTCCGGGGTGCTCTCCAGCGCCGGGGCGCGCTCACAGATCCCGGCCACGTGCACCAGCGCGTCCAGCTCGTCCGGCAGCTGGCCGTCCAGCGCGCCGGCCAGCTCGTCGGGGTGGCCGACGTCGCCGGTGATCGTGGTGCTGCCGGGCAGCTCCGCGGCCAGCTCGGCGAGCTTGTCCTTGTCCCGGCCGAGCAGCAGCAGTGGCCGGCCGGAGGCGTGCAGCTCACGGGCGACGGCGGCGCCGATGTCACCCGTCGCGCCGGAGATCAACGTGCCATTCGGTGTTGCGGTCATGGCCCGAACCATAACCGCGGCTCGCCGATTCGAACAGAGGAACAGGATCCATTTCCATGAGCGACCAGATCGTCGTTTCCGGTGCACCCGACCCGATGTCGGCGTACCCATTTCCGGACCGAAACCGGACGGTTTTCCTGAAACCGCTCATCACCGTGCCCTACATCGAGGTCGGCGAGTACACGTATTACGACGACCCGGACGACGCGGCGGGTTTCGAGCGCAACAATGTGCTGTACCCGTTCGGGCCCGAGAAGCTGGTCATCGGGAAGTACTGCCCGATCGCGGCGCGGACCCGGTTTCTGCTGTCCGCGGCGAACCACCCGCTGGTCGGGCCTTCGGCGTACCCGTTCTTCATCTTCGGCGGCGCGTGGACCGAGCGGACCCTGGAGCTCGCCCGCAGCGCCCCGCGCAAGGGCGACACGATCGTCGGCAACGACGTGTGGTTCGGGTACGGGGTGACGGTGATGCCCGGGGTCCGGATCGGTGACGGCGCGATCATCGCGACCGGCGCGGTGGTGGTCTCCGACGTCCCGCCGTACACGGTCGTCGGGGGCAACCCGGCCAAGCCGGTCAAGCAGCGGTACGACGACGCGGACACCGAGCGGCTGCTGCGTGCCGCGTGGTGGGACTGGCCGGTGGAGCTGGTCAGCGCGCACGCGCACGTGATCATGGCCGGCAGCCCGCGCGACCTGGAGGCGATCGCCGAGGACCACGCCCTCACCAGGCAACTCAGCACGGAGTAGCTCAGCCGGAGAGGAACTCCCCGAGCCGGCGGACGGTCTCCGCGGCGGCGACCGCGTCGCTGCGGGCGTTGCCGTGCCGGCCGTCGGAGCTGTAGAGCCCGGGATCGGTGGACAGCGGGTGGCCGGTGAGGTGGACGTGGATCGTGCCGAGCTCGCCGGCCAGCGCGCGCATCCGCTCGGACAGGTCGTGCATCCGCTGCCGCAGGCCGGGCCGCAACCAGTCCGGGACGGCCGGGCTGTACGAGATGTCGAACATGCCGAGCGTCATCACGTCCGCCCCGGCGGACCGCAGCGCGGTGACCATCGCGGACACCTCGGCCACCGTGCGCTGTCCGTCGTACCGCGGGTTGAACGCGTCGTTGCCGCCGCCGACGACCAGCGCGAGGTCGGGCCGGAAGGCCAGCGCCGGTTCCAGCTGCCCGGCCCGGATCTCGTCCGCGCGCAGCCCGCTGACGCCCAGGTTGAGATAGTGCAGGCCGGGGGCGACGGCGCGCAGCTCGGCGGCGATCCGGTCCGCCCACTGCAGCCGGCTGTAGCCCTCGACCGGCTCGCACAGCCCCTCGGCCACGCTGTCGCCGAGCACCACGAACCGCCGCCACGGATGGCCGGACAGCAGCTTGGCGCTCTCGCCCTCGCGCAGGCAGTACGGGTCCGTCGCCTCGTTCACGCCGCACCCTCCTCGACGGGAGACGGGGCACGCCGCAGCCGCAGCGCC
>DASXRB010000748.1:0-4012 GCA_036506875.1 Kribbellaceae bacterium
CCGCGGTGGCGGACGTGCTACGGAAGGCAGGCTGCCGGCCCGGCGAGCACGTCGCCATCGTCATGGACAAGGGCCCGGAGCAGATCGTGGCCGTGCTCGGAACGCTCCTCGCCGGCGCCGTCTACGTGCCCGTCGACACCACCCAGCCGGACCGCCGCCGCGGCGCCATCCTCGGCGACGCCGGCGTGCGGCACGTACTGACCCAGTCCTGGGTGCGCGGCGAGTTTCCGGCCGATCCGATCTCGGTGGACCTGCTGGCGTCCGCGGCCCAGCCCGCCGCCCAGCCTGCCGTTCCGGCCGGTGGCGACCCGGACGCCCCCGCGTACGTCATCTACACGTCCGGCTCGACCGGCCGGCCGAAGGGCGTCGTGATCAGCCACCGGGCGGCCGGCAACACCGTCGCGGACATCAACGGCCGGTACGGGATCACCGGCGACGACCGGGTGCTCGGCCTGGCCGCGCTCGGGTTCGACCTGTCGGTGTACGACGTGTTCGGCCCGCTGTCGGCCGGTGGCGCGCTGGTTCTCCCGGACGCCGCGCGGCTCGCCGACCCGTCGCACTGGGCGGACCTGATCGCCGAGCACGGCGTGACGGTGTGGAACTCGGTGCCCGCGCTGATGCAGATGCTCGCCGGCTACCTGCGCCGTGAGCCGCGACCGCTGCCGTCACTGGGACTCGCGCTGCTGTCCGGCGATTGGGTCCCGCTCACGCTGCCGGACGAGATCACCGGTCTGCTCCCGCGGCTGCGGGTGGTCGCGCTGGGCGGCGCCACCGAGGCGTCGATCTGGTCGATCGCGCACGACTACACCGGGCTGCGGCCGGGCTGGCGCAGCATCCCGTACGGCCGCCCGCTGGCCAACCAGGGCTTCCGGGTGCTCGACGCGGCGCTGCGCGACCGGCCGGTCTGGGTGCCCGGCGAGCTCTACATCAGCGGCGCGGGACTCGCCCAGGGTTACCTCGGCGCCCCGGAGACCACCGCCGCCCGCTTCGTCACCCACCCGGCCGACGGCGAGCGGCTCTACCGCACCGGCGACTTCGGCCGGTACCTGCCCGGCGGCGAGATCGAGTTCCTGGGGCGGGAGGACACCCAGGTCAAGGTGCGGGGTCACCGCATCGAGCTCGGCGAGATCGAGGCCGCACTGCTGGAACACCCCGCGATCGCCGCGGCGGGCGCCGTACTGGACGAAGGCGGCGCCGATCGCGGTCTGCTCGCGGTGGCCGAGATCGCCCGTACGACGGAACCCTGGCCGGGCGAGGACGCGCTTCCCGAGCTCGCCGACGTCGTACCGGCCGGGCTGACCCGGGACGACGTGCGGCGGTTCGCGGCGCGGCTGGACGCGGCCGTGCTGTCCGCGATGGCGGCCGCGCTGCACCAGGTGGGCGACGCCGTGCACCCGCGGCACGCGTGGCTGGCCGAGCGCTGGCGTGCGGTGCTGACCGAGTCCGGGGTGGACGCGGCGACGCCGGCCGAGCTGTGGGCGCGGGTGGACGAGGCCTGGGACGACCGGCTCGGGTCCCGGGAGTTCCTCGACTACGTGCGGCGCAACGCCGACCGGCTGCCCGCGCTGCTCACCGGCGAGCAGGACCCGGTCGAGCTGCTGTTCGGCGAGGGCCGGTTCGACACCGCCCGGGCGCTGTACCGCGAGCACAGCATGGCGCGTTACCTCAACGGCGCCGTCGCCTCGCTGTTCCGGCACCTCGCCGAGGAGCATCCGGCCGGCCGGCCGCTGCGCGTGCTGGAGGCCGGCGCCGGCACCGGCGGCACCACCGAGGACGTCGCCGCCGTGCTCGCCGGCCGGGACGGGGTGGAGTACCTGTTCACCGACGTCGCGCCCTTCTTCCTGCCCGAGGCGCGGAACCGGTTCGGCGGCTACCCGTGGATGCGATTCGGGGTGTTCGACGTCGACGCCGACCACCGCGCGCAGGGCCTGGCACCCAACTCGTACGACGTGGTGCTCGCCGCCGGGGTGCTGGAGAACGCCCGCGACACCGAGGCCACGCTGGCGCGCCTGGTCGAGCTGGCCGCGCCGGGCGGCTGGCTGGTGCTGACCGAGCCGACCCGCGAGCACCCGTGGATCCTCGCCTCGCAGGCGTTCATGATGACCCCGCCGGAGGACGTCCGCCGTACCACCGGGGCGTCGTACCTGAATCGCGACGAATGGCTGGAGCTGCTGGCGAAGGTGGCCGGCGCGGACCGGGCGCTGTGCCTGCCCGGTGACGACCACGTGCTCGCGCCGCACGGCGTGCACGTGTTCGTCGCGCGGGTCAAGACCGACCTGGCGCCGGTGACCGAGGCGGAGCTGGTGCGGCACCTGGCCGAACGCCTGCCCGCGCACATGGTGCCGTCGCACGTCCAGCTGGTCGACGCGCTGCCGCTGACCGGCAACGGCAAGGTCGACCGCCGCACGCTGCGGGGTTGGCGGCCGTCCGTCGCTGGAGACGGCCGGCAGGCGGCCGAGGACCCGCGCGATCCGCTGGAGGCGCGGCTCGCCGAGCTGTGGGCGGCGGCGCTCGCGGTCGGCCGGGTCGGGCGCACCGACGGGCTGTACGACCTCGGCGCGGACTCGCTGATCATGGCGCGGATGGCCGGGCGGCTGCGCGACGAGCTGCAGGAGGCGACCGGGGTCCCGTTCGACACGCTGCTGCGGCAGCTGATCAACCACCCGACGGTCGCCGAGCTGGCCCGCTTCCTGCGGTCGAGCCAGGCGAGCGCCACCAAGCCGTCCGCCGGGCAGTCCACCGGGCAGTCCACCGGGCAGACCGCCGGGCCGCGGGCCGACGGCAGCAACGCGTTGCTGGTGCCGTTCGGCACCGGCGGCGACGGGCCGGTGCGGGTGCTGTTCCACGCCGGCCTGGGCACCATGGACTGCTTCCGGCCGCTCGCCGCGGAACTGGTCGCGCAGGACCTCGGCCCGGTGCTCGGCATCGTCATCGACGACACCGACCTGTACACCTCACTCGATCCCGCGACGGTGATCGAGCGGCTCGCCGACGACTACGCCGCCCGGCTGCTGGCCGAGGGGTACACCCGGTTCCAGCTGGTCGGCTACTGCCTCGGCGGGCTGTTCGCGACCGAGGTGGCCAGGCGGCTCGACGAGCGCGGCGTACCGCCGGAGGACGTGGTGCTGGTGAGCAGCCATCCGGTGGTCATCGACGTCGAGGACGACCTGATGATCGAGATGCTCTTCATCCCGAACCTGCACATCACACTGCAACAGACCGGGTACGGCGAGGTCGACGGCGACGCGATGGTGCGCGGGTTCGTGCAGGTCGTCGAACGGAACGCCGGGCGGGTGCCGCTCGGCTCGCTCACCGGGATCGGCGGCGACCCCGGGCTGGACCGGATCGCGGACTACTTCCGCATGCTCACCGCGGACACCCGTGAGGAGCGCTTCGCCCGGTACGCCCGGTCCGCGTCGGAGCTGACCGGACAGGAGATGCCCGCCGAGCTGGTCGGCGCGCTGTTCCGGGTGTTCCGGCAGAGCTTCCTGTCCGCGCGGTTCGAGCCGCAGCCGTACGCGGGCGACATCCGGTTCCTGCGCCCGCGCGGCTCGTCCGGGTTCGCGCCCGGCATGGACGACAGCACGCTCGCGTTCTGGCGGCGGGTCTGCGTCGGCGAGCTGGCCGTCACCGACATCGAGGGCAACCACTTCAGCTGCGTCGAGGAACCGAACGCCCGGCGGGTCGCCGGGCTCATCGCGGCCCCGTTCACGACCGGGGGGACCGCGTGAGCTACCGCGAGGAGATCGTCGAAGGCGGGTTCGAGCCGCTCGCCGTCGTCACCCAGCTGGTGCGCTCGGGGCTGCTGTCGGAGTACGTCGTCTACGAGCGCGACGGCCGGTGGTTCGTCGCCGCGAACCCGCACAGCGTGATCCGGGTCGACGGGCACTGCGTGTACGACGGATCCGGCGGCGGGCGGCCCTGGTCGGGGAGCCCGTGGCGGGCGATCCGCTCGGCCCTCGACGGGGTCCCGGTCACCGGCTGGCACACGTACGGCTGGGCCTGTTTCGAG
>DASXRB010000749.1:0-14364 GCA_036506875.1 Kribbellaceae bacterium
CGAGCTCGAAGTGGTGGTGGAAGGGCGCCATCCGGAACACCCGGCGACGGGTCAGCTTGAAGAAGCCCACCTGCACGATCACCGAGAGCGTCTCGATCACGAACAGGCCCCCGAGCACCACGAGCAGCAGCTCGGTGCGGGTGACGATGGCGATGCCGGCGAGCAGCCCGCCGAGGGACAGCGAGCCGGTGTCACCCATGAAGATCTTCGCCGGCGACGCGTTCCACCACAGGAATCCGAACAGCGCCCCGGTGAGCGCGGCGGCCACGACGGCCAGGTCGTGCGGGTCGCGCACCTCGTAGCACTTCGGCCCGGGCGTGGTCGCGCAGCTCTGGTTGAACTGCCAGATGCAGATCAGCGTGTAGGCGCCGAACACCATCATCGACGCGCCGGTCGCCAGGCCGTCCAGGCCGTCGGTCAGGTTGACGCCGTTCGACATCCCGGCGATCAGTAGCAGCACCCAGATCACCACCAGGATCAGCGGCAGGTGCAGCCAGTCGATGTCGCGGATGAACGAGATGAACGGTGAGGCCGGCTTCTGCCCGCGGCTGTCCGCGAACCGCAGTGCGAGCACCGCGAACGTGCCCGCGACCAGCGTCTGGCCGGCCAGCTTCGCCTTGCTGCGCAGGCCGAGGCTGCGCTGCCGGAAGATCTTGATGAAGTCGTCGAGGAAACCGACCACGCCCATGCCGGTGAACAGGAACAGCACCAGCACCGCCGAGGCGGTCGGCGGGCGCATCGTGAACAGCTTGGCGGCGACGTACCCGAGGATGGTGGCGACGATGATCACGGTGCCACCCATCGTCGGCGTACCGCGCTTGGTGTGGTGCGAGGTCGGCCCGTCGTCGCGGATCTCCTGGCCGTAGCCGCGGCGCCGCAGCACGACGATGGCACCGCGGGTGCCGAGCAGGGTGACGATCAGTGCCACCGCGCCCGCCAGCAGGATGGCCCTCACGCGGTCGTCTCCTTCGTTGCCGGGGCGTCGGCGAGCAGCGCGGCGGCCAGGGTCTCCAGGCCCACCGCGCGGGATGCCTTCACGAGCACCACATCACCTGGACGCAGCTCGCGCCGCAGTAGTTCGAGCGCGCCCTCGGGACTGTCCGCATATGCCGACTCCTCACCCCACGACCCTTCGTGCGCCGCGCCGAGGTGGATGGCGCGGGCTCCCTCCCCGACCGCGACCAGGCGGTTGACGTCCAGCCGTACGGCCAGTCTGCCGACCGCGTCGTGCTCGTCCGCGGACGCCGCGCCGAGCTCACGCATCTCCCCCAGCACCGCCCAGGTCCGGCGCCGCCCCGCCCGGCCGATCGCGACCAGCGCCTTGAGCGCGGCCCGCACCGAGTCCGGGTTGGCGTTGTACGCGTCGTTGATCACGGTCACGCCGTCGGCGCGGTCGGTGACCTCCATCCGCCACCTGGACCGCGCCTCGGCGGCGGCCAGCCCGTCCGCGATCGCCTTCGGCTCCAGCCGTACGGCGTGGGCCACCGCCGCGGCCGCGAGCGCGTTCGACACCTGGTGCTCGCCGACGAGCCTGAGTTGCACGACGTGCTGCTCGCCGCCGACGTGCAGCGTGAAACCGGGCCGGCCGCGCTCGTCCAGCGCGATTCCGGTGGCGCGGACGTCCGCGGTCTGCGCCTCGCCGAAGGTGACGACGCGTGCCTTCGTGCGGCTCGCCATCGCCGCGACCCGCTGGTCGTCGGCGTTCAGCACCGCGACGCCGGCGGCGGGCAGCTCCTCGACCAGCTCGCCCTTGGCGACCGCGATCGCGTCCTGGCTGCCGAACTCGCCGAGGTGCGAGCTGCCGACGTTGAGCACCAGGCCGACCCGCGGCGGGGTGATCCCGGTCAGGTAGCGGATGTCGCCGACGTGCCGGGCACCCATCTCGGACACCAGGAAGCGGGTGTCCGGATCACAGCGCAGCGCGGTCAGGGGGTGGCCGATCTCGTTGTTGAACGAGCCCTTCGGCGCCACCGTCGGCCCCAGCGCGCTGACCAGCTGGCCGATCAGGTCCTTGGTGCTGCTCTTGCCCTGCGACCCGGTCAGCCCGATCACGGTCAGCTCCGGCAGCCGGTCCAGCACGTACCGGGCCAGCTTCGCGAGCGCCTGGAACTGGTCGGCGACGACGACGCAGGGGCTGCCCTCGACCGTCCGCGTGGTGAGCGCGACCACCGCGCCGGCCTCGACCGCGGCGGCGACGTAGTCGTGCCCGTCGACGTTCTCGCCCGGGAACGCCACGAACAGCCCGCCCGGCTCGACCGCGCGCGAGTCCACCGACGCGGGTGCGGTGACGGTGGCGTCCGGATCGGCGCCGGCGACGGTACCGCCCACGGCGGAGGCGAGCTCCGCGACGGACAGCGGTATCACCGTCGTACCTCCAGAAGCTCCCGCACCGTCTGCCGGTCGTCGAACGGATGCACCACCGAGGCGATCTCCTGCCCTGTCTCGTGTCCCTTGCCCAGCACCACCACGGTGTCACCCGGCCCGCCGAGCTCGATCGCGGCGGCGATCGCGGCGCGCCGGTCGCCGATCTCGCGGACGTCCGTGCCGCCGGCCTCGCGCGCCCCCTCGACGGCGGAGGCCCGGATCGCGGCCGGGTCCTCCGACCGCGGGTTGTCGTCGGTGATCACCACGACGTCGCTGTTGCGCGCGGCCGCGGCCCCCATCGCCGGCCGCTTGCCCTTGTCCCGGTCACCGCCGCAGCCGACCACGCTGATCACCTTGCCGGTGGTCGCGGCCCGCGCCGCCCGCAGCGCCAGCGCGACTGCGTCCGGCGTGTGCGCGTAGTCCACCAGCACGGCGAGCCCGTCCGCACGGGTGAACAGCTCCATCCGTCCGGGCACGGCCGCGGTCGCCAGCCCGGCCGCGATCTGCTCGGCCGGTACGCCGGTCCGGCGCAGCATCACCGCCGCGATCACGGCGTTCGCCACGTTGAAGTCACCCGGCAGCGCGATCACGACCTCGAACCGCTCGCCGTCCGGGCCGGCGATCCCGATCCGGGTCCGCTGCCCTTCCGCGGCCGTGTGCTCGACCCGCCAGTCGGCGGCGGCACCCGACGGCGACACCGTGACCAGCTCGACCTTGACCGACCCGGCCAGCCGGGCGCCGTACGGGTCGTCGGTGTTGACCACCGCGACGTCGCAGCGCTCCGGGGTGAACAGCGACGCCTTGGCCGCGAAGTAGTCCTCGAACCCCGCGTGGAAGTCCAGGTGGTCCTGGCTCAGGTTGGTGAACCCGGCCACCGCGAACCGCGCGCCGTCGACGCGTCCGAGCGCGAGCGCGTGGCTCGACACCTCCATCGCGCAGGTCCCGACGCCGCGTTCGCGCATCACCGCGAACAGCGCCTGCAGGTCGGTCGCCTCCGGCGTCGTCCGGACGCTCTTCACCACCTCGTCGCCGACCCGGGTCTCGATCGTCCCGATCAGTGCGGACGGCCCCAGCCGCCGCAGCACCGCGTCGAGCAGATAGGTGGTGGTCGTCTTGCCGTTCGTGCCCGTCACGCCGAACAGCCGCAGGTCCTTCGTGGGTTCGCCGTAGACCCGGGCCGCGACCGCGCCCAGCACCGCCCGCGGCGCCTCGACGACCAGCACCGGCAGCCCGCCCGCCGCCGCCGGCTCCGCGCCGGCCGCGTCGGTCAGCACCGCCACCGCACCCCTCGTCCGGGCGGCCTCGGTGAACAGCGCCCCGTGCGTCACCGCCCCCGGCAGCGCCGCGTACAGGTCCCCCGCCCGCACCGATCGCGAGTCCAGCGTCACCCCCGTGACGGCCACCCCGCCGTACGACGCCTCCGCGGGAACGCCGAGCGCCCGCGCCAGTTCCTCCAGCGCCACCGGCTCGGTCCGTCCCGGCCGGATCCCGGCGACCGCGCCGCCCGCGGCAGGAGGAGTAGACACGGCCCCAGAGGCTACCCGCTCGATCCCGTCCCCGGACATCAAGGTGCTCCAACCGCAGGCGTCACGGAACCTGGCAGCACCAATTCAGCGATGATCCGGATGCGTGACCGCAACGATCGAGAGCAGGTCCTCGGTGCCGCGATAGTCGTCCGGGTTCGTGGTGTACAAGGGCAGGCGATTGGCGATCGCCGTACTGGCGATCAGCAGGTCCGCCAGCCGTCCACGCGGTTTGCGGCCGGATGCCAGGACGGCCGCTGTCACTCTCCCGAACGCCCGCGTCGCCTCTGTGTCCAGCGGAAGGGGGTCGAAGGCGGCCTCAACCCGCTGAAGCAGGTCGACCCGCCGTGCCCGCTCAGCCAGGTCGTCCGTGTGGTGCGGGCCGGCGGTCAGCTCGGCGAGCGTGACGGCGCTGATCGAGAGCACATCGGGCAGCTCGTCCGCGTCGAGATCGGCACGCAGGATCACGACATTGGTGTCGACGAGGCCGTGGACCTCATCGGTCATAGGGGTCGCCAAGCTCGCCGTCGGCGATCCTGTCGAGATCTGCCCGGAAGCGGGCAGCGTCCACGCGTGGAGCGTTCGCTGACATCGCGGCGAACTGCTCGCGGGTCACCCTCCGCCGCCGGCGCAGCGGGATGAGCTCGCCGATCGCGGTTCCGTTGCGAGTGACCACGAATGTCTCCCCGTGCTCGACCGCGTCCATGATCTGGCCCGATCTGCTCCGCAGATCGCGCTGAGTGATCTCGTGTCCGTGACTGGCGGGCATGCTCGAAGTGTAACAAGGTGCGCCACCATGTGCCACCGCGTGCCACAGCCCGAAGTGCCTCACGGCCGCTCACCACGTCAGCGGCAGGTCGGGTGCCTTCGTTCCCGTCGGGGGAACTGCGTACTTCTGGAGGGCGTAGCGCATGACGTCGTGGAAGACCGGGCCGCCCTGGAGGCCGCCGCCGCGGCCGTTGGTCGGGTTCTGCAGGACGACGTAGGTCACGAAGCGCGGGTTGTCGGCCGGGGCGAAGCCGGCGAACGAGGTCGCCCAGCGGCAGTACCCGCCACCGCACTGCGGCCCGGTCTGCTGCGCGGTCCCGGTCTTGCCGGCCACCCGGTAACCGGGGATCCGCGCCGACTTCGCCGTACCGCCGGGGCCGGTGACGGCCTCCATCATCGTGGTGACCAGCTTGGCCGCCTGCGGGCTGACGGCCCGCCGTGACGGCGCCGCCCGCACCGGTACGACGTTGCCGTCGGCGTCCACGTAGTTGCGCACCAGCTTCGGCGCCACGTACACCCCGCCGTTCGCGACCGTGTTCACCGCGGCCGCCATCTGCACGGCGTTCGCGGACAGGCCCTGGCCGAACGCGATGGTGTCCCGGGACAGCTCGCTCCACTCGTCGCCCTCGGGCATGATGCCGCGGCTCTCGCCCGGGAAGCCGATCCCGGTCGGCTGGTTGAAGCCGAACCTGTACAGGTACTTCACGAACTGCGGGATCGGCATCTGCTGCGCGGCCAGGATCGTGCCGATGTTGGACGACTTGGCCACCACGCCGGAGATCGTCAGCTTCAGCGTGCCGTGGTCGAAGTGGTCGTGGATCGTGCGGTCCGCGACCTTCAGCGCGCCCGGCACGGTGAGCCTGGTGTTCAGGTTGATCAGGCCCGCGTCGGCCAGCGCCGCCATGGTGACGACCTTCTGCACGCTGCCTGGCTCGTACACCTGCTCCAGCACCCGGTTGCCCAGGGCGTCCGCCTTCGCCGCGCCCGCCTTGTCCGGGTCGAACGACGGGTACGTCGCCATCGCCATCAGCTCGCCGGTCTTCACGTCCATCACCACGACGCTGCCGGACTCGGCCTTCGTCAGCTTGACCTGCTGGGCGATGCGCTGCTGCGCGTACCACTGCAGGTCGCGGTCGATCGTCAGCTGCGCGCTGACGCCGGGCTTCGGCTCGGCGACGGTGTGGTTCGCCAGCGGGATCCGGTTGCCGTGGCTGTCCACCTCGTACATGGCCTTGCCGTCGGTGCCGGACAGCTGCTTGTCCAGCCCGTACTCCAGGCCGCCGAGACCGCTGCCGTCGGCACCGACGAAGCCGATCACGTTCGCGGCGATGTCGCCGTTCGGGTGGCTGCGCACCGGGTCCGGCATGGTGTAGAGCCCGGTCAGGTCCTGCTCCTTCATCCCGGCCTTGATCTGCTCCCAGATCCGCGGGCTCACCTTGTGCGCGAGGATGACGAACCGGGTGTCGGGCTTCATCAGTTCGGTGACGACCGCGTCGTACGTCAGCGACGGCAGCTTCGAGGTGACCAGGGTGGCCAGCTGCTGCGCGTGCGGCGTGGTCAGCTTCGGGTCCGCGGTGATCTCCACGGCGTCCTCGGTCACCGCGAGCGGGATGCCGTCGCGGTCCAGGATCGCGCCACGCAACGCGTGCAGCGCGTAGGTCTGGGTGTTCTCCTTGGCCGCCGCCACCGCGTACGAGTCCGGGTCGACGCCCTGCAGCAGCACCAGCCGCCCGGCGAACAGCGACAGCACGAACGCCATCACGAAGAACGCGATCCGCAGCCGCAGCGCCGGGCGCCCCAGCCGCAGCGTGCGCGGCGGACGCGCCGGCCGCTTGCGCGGCACGGGCCGCTTCCGCGCGACCGGCCTCCGCGCCGTACCACGCCCCTTGCCGGACGACGCCGGCCGGTTGCCGGCCGCTGATCCGGTACGACGAGACGCCGGCGCGGTCGCACGGGTCTTGCCGGACGGTGGACGCGAGCCGCCCGCCGGACGGGGCCGGACCGCGCCCGGTGACGTCGTACGGGACCGGGCGCCGGCGGACCGTGTCTTGCCGGACGCCTTGCCGGACGATCTGCCGGATGCGGCCGGGCGCGGCTCGGCGGCCGCCGGTTTGCCGCTCGACGCCGTACGCGCCTTGCTGTTCGACGCCGTACGCGCCTTGCCGCCCGACGCCGTACGCGCCTTGCCGCCCGGCGTCGCACGCGCCTTGCCGCCGGCACCGGAGCGCGTGCCCTCGGGGACACTGCGTCGTACCGTGCCCGGGGTGCCGTCGCGGGAACCCTTCGCCGCCGCCCGACCGCCCTCCGTAGCAGTCGGACGGCGCCGCTGACCGCCTTCCGAACCTCGACCTGTACGACGCTCGCCCGCCGGCTTGCCCCGGCTTCGCGGCTGCTGGCCGTGCTGTCGGTTGCGGTCGCTCACTCCTCATCCCCCGGACGGTGTCGTGGTCAGTTGTCCCGTTGGTTTCGGTGGTCTCGCCGGTTTGCTGGACGGCTTGGTCGCCGCTCTGGTTCCGGTCGCCGTCGGTGGTTTGGTTGTCGTGGGCAACGTTTTGTGCGCGGTGGTGGCCGGCTCGACCGGTGGCTTGACCGCCGGCGGCTTCACGACGGGCTTCGGCAGCGGCGGGCCGTAGACGGTCGCCCCGGAGCCGGGCTCGCCCGCGGCCGGCACGCCGAGCACCTGGCCGTCGGGCAGCCGCAGGAACACCGGGTTCGGGTTCGGCACCATGCCGAGCCGCAACGCCTCGGCGGCCAGGTGCTGTGGCGACTCCAGCGTCCGCACCTGCCGCTCCAGGTCCTCCTGCTGGTCGCGCAGCTCCTTGGCCTGCTTGTTCAGGTCGGTGACCTCGAAGGTGCCACGCTGCAGCTCGGTGTTGAGCAGCAGCAGGCCGATCAGGCCGGCGCCGAGCAGCACCACCACGAACAGCACGAACGGCATCCGCGGCGGCTTGAACGGCCGGTCGTCGACGACGGTGAGCCGCGGCCGGGCCGGCCGGACCCCGGCCCTGCCGGTGGCCGGGGCCGTACGCGTCGCCGCGCGCGCCGGGAACGCCGTGCTCATGCGACCTCCCGGATCCGCTCGGCGGCGCGGACCCGCACCGACGCCGACCGCGGGTTCGCCGCCAGTTCCTCGTCCGACGGCCGCTCGGCGCCGCGGGTCAGCAGCCGCAGGTACGGCTCGTGCCCGGCCGGGATGAACGGCAGGTCGTCGGGTACGTCGGTCCGGGTGCCGGCCGCCAGCGTCTGCTTGGCGATCCGGTCCTCCAGCGAGTGGTAGCTCATCACCAGGATCCGGCCGTGCAGCGCCAGTGCGTCGACCGCTGCCGGCAGCGCGCGCTCGAGCACCTCCAGCTCGCCGTTGACCTCGATCCGCAGCGCCTGGAAGGTGCGCTTGGCCGGGTGTCCCCCGGTGCGGCGCGCCGGTGCGGGGATCGCGTCGCGCACCAGCTCGGACAGCCGGGCGCTGGTGCTGAACGGCTCCCGGGCGCGCTCTGCGACGATCCGGTCCGCGATCCGCTTGGCGAACTTCTCCTCGCCGTACCGGCGCAGGATCCGGGCCAGGTCGGCGGCGGTGTAGGTGTTGAGCACGTCGGCGGCGGTGAGCCCGGTGGTGTCGTCCATCCGCATGTCCAGTGGCGCGTCCTGGGCGTAGGCGAAACCGCGCCCGGCCTCGTCCAGCTGCATCGAGGACACGCCCAGGTCGAACAGGATCCCGTCGACCGCGGGGATGCCGAGGTCCGCGAGCACCCGCGGCAGCTCGTCGTACACCGCGTGCACGAAGGTGGTGCGGGCGGCGTACGGCGCGAGCCGGTCGGTGGCCAGCGCCAGCGCGTGCGGGTCGCGGTCGAGCCCGATCAGCCGCAGTCCGTCGTACGCGGAGAGAAAGGCCTCAGAGTGACCGCCGAGGCCGAGGGTCGCGTCGACCAGTACAGCGCCGTCCCGGGTCAGCGCCGGTCCCAGCAACGCCAGGACCCGGTCGACCATCACCGGTACGTGTCGTGCGCCGGCCCCCGATGCCGTCATCAGCCCAACCTCTCGACCCTGTGGTGCTGCTGTTGTCGGGACCGTCCGCGGTTGCGGCCCGGCGGTCCCGGCTGACCTTCGTCCGGCCAGATCACGAGTTCGCCCTCCGGGGAAGTGCCTGGGCGGCGGAGCCGCGCGGCGTCTGGCACCGGGGAAGTGATGCCAGCGGCCACCAGGCCGGAGGTCGGACCCGTGATCTCGCCGTACGACGATCCGCGTCCTGCTCTGCTGCTGTGTCGCTCAAAGACCGTGCTTGCTTCAGAAGATGCCGGGCAGGACCTCCTCCGACAGGTCGGCGAACGCCTGCTCCTGCTCGGCGGAGTACCTGTTCCAGTTCTCCGTGTTCCAGATCTCCACCCGGTTCATCGCTCCGATGACGACGCACTCGCGGTCGAGTGCTGCGTAGTCCCGGAGCATCGGCGGGAGGGTGATCCGGCCCTGCTTGTCCGGCGTCTCGTTCGAGGCACCGGCGAACAGCATCCGCAGGTAGTCCCGGGCCCCCTTGTTGGTGATCGGCGCCTGCTTCAGCTGCTCGGTCATCTGGATGAACTCCGCCTCCGGCCAGACGAACAGCGAGCGCTCCTGCCCTCGCGTGATCACCAGGCCGTCGGCCAGCTCGTCGCGGAACTTCGCCGGGAGAAACAGCCGGCCCTTGTCGTCGAGCTTGGGGAAATGCGTACCGAGGAACACCTCGCCACCTCCCCGTTGCACGACTCCTGGGAGCCGCTACTCCGCCAAAACCGCTCTAGCCTCATCCATTGCGCTCCACCATACTCCACTTTGCCCCACCGTCAACCAGAATGAGGGCATGTCGCTCCCCCGTACTCTTGAAGCAACGGGACCCGACATGACGTGACGTAGCGCCGAGAGGACAGCCCGCTGTGGACGTGACCGCGAGTGGTAACGAATCGGTTCGTGGTCTAGGCCACCTGGCGCCGGCGGGTCAGAATGAGCGGGCCGCCGACCAAAGGGGAGGTCATAGCGTGACTACCAGCGCCGCTGCCACGGCGACCGACTTCGAAGAGCTGACCGAGATCGCGAGCCGGGTCCGCGCAGCGATCGGAGAGGTGATCGAGGGCAAGCCGGACGTCGTCGAGACCGCGGTCACGGTGCTGCTCGCCGAAGGCCACCTGCTGATCGAGGACGTGCCCGGGGTCGGCAAGACCATGCTCGCCAAGGCGCTGGCGCGGTCGATCGACTGCACGGTGCGCCGGATCCAGTTCACCCCGGACCTGCTGCCGTCCGACATCACCGGCGTGTCGGTGTTCAACCAGGAGCTCAAGGACTTCGAGTTCAAGCCCGGCGCGGTGTTCGCGAACATCGTGGTCGGCGACGAGATCAACCGGGCCTCGCCGAAGACGCAGGCCGCGCTGCTGGAGTGCATGGAGGAGCGCCAGGTCACCGTCGACACCACGACGTACCAGCTCGAGGCGCCGTTCATGGTGGTCGCCACCCAGAACCCGATCGAGATGGAGGGCACCTATCCCCTCCCCGAGGCGCAGCGCGACCGGTTCATGGCCCGGGTCTCGATGGGCTACCCGGAGGCCGCGGCCGAGATCGCGATGCTGGACGGGCACGCCGCGGCCGAGCCGCTCGACAGCCTGGAGCCGGTCACCGACGGGGAACAGATCGCGAAGCTGGTCCGCACCGTGCACTCGGTGCACGTGTCCGACGCGGTCAAGGAGTACGCCGTCGCGCTGGTGTCGGCGAGCCGGCGCTCGCAGGAACTGCGGCTCGGCGCCAGCCCGCGCGCCACGCTGCACCTGATCCGCGCGGCCCGGGCGTCGGCCGCGCTGGACTCGCGCGAGTTCGTGCTTCCCGACGACATCCAGCGGCTCGCCGTGCCGGTCCTCGCGCATCGTGTGCTGCCGGCTGCCGAGGCGCATCTCGGCGGCCGCTCGTCGCAGGACATCATCGGCGGCCTGGTCGCCACCGTGCCGATCCCGCGGATCCGCCGGGACTGAGAGGGGCTGATGCCCGTGCGGCACGCGTTTCGCGGACTGACCACCCGGGGGCGGGCGTTCGTCGCCGCCGGCGCGACGGCGTCGGTGTGCTCACTGCTGCTCGGCCAGAAGGATCTGCTGCGGGTCGGCATCCTGCTCGTCGCGCTGCCGGTGGTGTCGGCGCTGGTGGTCGGCCGGACCCGGCTGCGGCTGTCGGTGCGGCGCAGCCTGAACCCGGTCGACGTACCGGTCGGAACGCCGGCCACCGTCGACCTGGCGCTGACCAACCAGGGCCGGATGCCGGCCGGGCTGCTGCTGCTCGAGGACCGGATCCCGTACGTGCTCGGCCACCGGCCGCGGTTCGTCGTCGACCGGGTCAGCCCGAACTGGCGCCGGACCGTCTCCTACCAGGTGAAGTCCGACGTGCGCGGGCTCTACCAGATCGGCCCGCTGATGCTGACCGTGGCGGACCCGTTCGGGCTCGTCGAGACCACCCGGCTGTTCGCCGAGAGCCAGCAGCTGCTGGTGACGCCGAAGGTGCAGTCGCTGCCGACGGTCCGGCTGGGGGCGGACCGGGCCGGGTCGGGCGAGAACCGTCCGCGCGCGATCGCGGCCGCCGGCGAGGAGGACGCGACCGTGCGCGAGTACCGCGACGGGGACGACCTGCGCCGCGTGCACTGGCGCTCCACGGCGCGCCGCGGCTCGCTGATGGTGCGCCGCGAGGAGCAGCCCTGGCAGAGCAAGTGCGCGCTGTTCCTGGACGCGCGGACCGGCTCGCACGCCGGCCACGGCCCGTCGTCCAGCCTGGAGTGGTCGGTCAGCGCGGCCGCCTCGATCGGGCTCGACCTCATCCGCCGCGGCTACGTCACGACGATGCTCGGCGGGCCGACGACGCTGACCGCGATCAACCGGAAGACCTCCGCCGCGGTGCACCAGCCGCTGGGCTCGCGCCAGCTGCTCACCGAGTGCGCCTGCGTCGAGGAGCACCGGTACGCCGAGATCGGCCCGCTGCTCACCGTCGACCGGCAGGCGGTGGAACCCAGCCTGGTGATCGCGATCCTCGGCGCGTGCACGCCGGCCGACATCGTCGCCCTGAACCGGTGGCGCACCGCGCAGGCGACCGGGATCGCGCTGCTCGTCGACGCGTCGTCCTGGGCCACCGAGGGTGACGGCGGCAGCGGCACCGCGCGGCTGCGGGCCGGGATCGACGCGACCGAGCTGCAGCTGCGGGGCAACGGATGGCGGGTCGCCCGGGTGCGCCGCGGCGACCGGCTGCCGGCCCTGTGGTCGGCGCTCGGACTACGAAGTGGACGGATAGCGTGATCGGGCAGGCCAGGATTTCCGCGGCGGCGTGGGTCGCGACCGTCCTCGGCGCCATCGTGCTGGTGCCGGTGTTCTCCGGGCCGTTCCTGCTGACCAGCATGTTCGTGTGCGCGGTGGTGACCGGCACGGGCGTGCTGCTGCAGCGCTGGCGGGTGCCCCGGACGCTGGTGACCCTGGTCCAGCTGCTGGTGCTGCTGGAGGTG
Source organism: Kribbellaceae bacterium (assembly GCA_036506875.1). GTDB lineage: Bacteria > Actinomycetota > Actinomycetes > Propionibacteriales > Kribbellaceae > DASRHY01. Next base: position 12,148 of record DASXRB010000749.1, read on the forward strand.
GTCAGCTGGGTGTTCCACCGGGACACGATGAAGTTCGGGCTGCTGCCGTGGAAGGACACCGCGCTCGCCGTCAACCAGAACCTCGTCGACGCGCTCGACGGCATCAACAGGTTCAGCGCGCCGCTGCCGCCGGAGCGGTACTTCACGTTCTTCGCGACCCTGGTGGTCGGGCTGGCCGGACTGCTGGTGCACGCCATCGCGGTCCACTTCCGGCAGGCCGCGTGGGCCGGCCTGATGCTGCTGATGATGTACACGGTGCCCGCGGCGACCGTGCACGGCGGGCTGCCCGCGCTGCTGTTCGTACCGCCCGCGCTCGGTTACGTCGTACTGCTGTCGTCCGAGGGGCGGTCGCGGCTGACCCGGTGGGGGCGGCGGATCGGCGGGCTGAGCGCGCTCGACGCGTCCACGCAGGTCGAGGCGTCGGCGGCCGGCCAGGCCGGGCGGCGGATCGGGCTGACGGTGATCGCCGCCGCGGTGCTGGTGCCCGCGGTGCTGCCGTCACTGCCGGAGGGCGTGCTCGGCAACGGGCTGGCCGGCGGCGGCGGGACCGGTGCCGGCGGGGCGGTCTCGCTGAGCGCGAACCCGATGCTCGACATGGGGCGCAACCTGCGCCGCGGCGACAACTTCCCCGCCCTGCACTACACCGGCGACCAGCCGACGTACCTGCGGTTCACCACGCTCGACGAGTTCGACGGCAACACCTGGCAACTGTCGCCGCGTGACCAGCTGATCACCGTCGACGGCGTGTTCCCGTCACCGACCGGCCTGTCGTCGACGGACGAGATCGCGCAGCGCGAGTACCACGTCAGCGTCAGCAAGTGGCTGCACAGCGCCTGGGTGCCGATCCCCTACCCGACCCGTGAGCTGAAGATCAACGGCAGGTGGAAGGTCGGCTTCCCGACCCTCGACGTGCAGTCCGCGAACGGCCGCACCGTCGCCGGCGTCAAGTACACCGTCACCGCGTACGACCTGGAGCCGTCCGAGGAACAGCTGCGCAACGCGGTCGACGTCGCCGCGCCGGACAAGTTCACCTCGCTCGTGCCGCAGACGACCCCGAGGAGCATCCGCGACCTGGCGAAGCGGATCACGGCCGGCACCAGCCACAACCACTACCTCGAGGCGACGGCGCTGCAGGCCTACTTCCGCACCGCCGGCGGGTTCACGTACAGCCTGGAGAACAACCAGGGCAGCGGGATGGACGCGCTGCAGGACTTCCTGTTCGAGTCCAAGACCGGCTACTGCGAGCAGTACGCGACCGCGATGGCGCTGATGGCGCGCATCCTGGGCATCCCCGCGCGCGTCGCGCTCGGCTTCCTGCCCGGCAAGGTCGTGGACGGCAAGTACGAGGTCAGGATGCACGACATGCACGCCTGGCCGGAGCTGTACTTCGACGGCATCGGCTGGGTGCGGTTCGAGCCGACCCCGGCGCAGGTGACCGGTGCCGCGCCGGGCTGGTCCGTGCCACGCGACCCGACCGGCCCCAGCGCGACGCCCACCGAGACGTCGGGCGGGACCACCACCACTGAGGACACCGACTCCACCGACCCGCGGCACTTCCCGAAGGACCGCACGGACGACCCGACCGCCGACGGCACGACCACCACCACCGGCTGGTGGCAGCGCGACACGGTCCGCTGGGGCACCGGCGCCGTCGGCCTGGTGCTGCTGGCCCTGGTTCCCTGGCTGATCCGGACGCTGGTCCGGCGGCGCCGGTTCGCCCGCGATCCCGGCCCGGCGGGCGTCGAGGCCCTGTGGGCGGAGGTGCGCGACACCGCGCGCGACCTGGGCCTGGACTGGAAGGAGTCGGCGACGCCGCGACAGGCCGGTGCCTGGCTGCAGTCGCTGCTGCCCGATGACGTGCAGCCGCAGGCGGCCCGGCTGGCCCGGACCGTCGAGCGCAGCCGGTACGCGGGTGCGGCCGAACAGGACGCGGACGTGCGGACGGAGGCGGCCGCGGTCCGGTCGGCACTGTTCGGCGCGGCGGTGGCTAGGGACCGCTGGCGGGCCCGGCTGCTCCCCCGGTCCTGGCGGTGGTATCTCAGCCGCGGCACGTCGGAGGCGTCGGACCTGCTCGACCAGTTCGACCTGGGCCTGGCCCGGATGCGCTCGTTCCTGCTACCGCGCCGCGGCTAGCGTCCTGAGTCAGAAGTTCGGTGACGGCGCCGGAGCTGCCAGCGAACTTCTGACTCAGGACACTCGGCCGGCGGCGAGCCCCTA
>DASXRB010000750.1:0-8569 GCA_036506875.1 Kribbellaceae bacterium
CCCCGCAGCAGGAGGCCCGGTTCCCGCACGACCTCGGCGCGCCGCTGCGGTTCGGCAGTGCCCGGCCGGCGGTGCCGTGGCGGACGGTGGTGCTGGACCTGTCCCGGATGCGCGGCCCGCTGCGGCTGCTCGACCACCGGCACCGCCCGGTCGCGGAGTGGGCCCCGGGATCGCCGCCGCAGTGGGTGGTCTCGCTGCCCGACGGCCTGTACGCCGTGGTGCACAAGGACACCGGCCGCGGCGACGACCTGCCGGACGAGGGGTTGTTCAAGGTGATCGGCGAGGGCCGCCATGTCCGGCTCTGAGCCGCGTCGGACGACGCCAGCCAGCGCGACCGGCCCGACGGCGGATGTGGACGGGACCGCCCGGATCGTGCTGTCGGCGGCGCTGCCGGGGGTCGCGTTCAGCGTGACGGACGGCACCTTCCAGGTGGTCGCGCGTGCCGTCGGGAAGCTGGACGTCGAGGTGCCGCAGGGGCTGTACGAGATCGCCACCCGGGCCGGCGGCAGCGTCGAGACCCAGCTGATCTCGCTGGCGCCCGGCGAGGTGTGGCGGCGCGAGGGCGTGACGGCCGGGCTGTACGCCGCGGCGCCGCTGGCGGGCAGCCTCACCGAGTCGCCGGTGCACGCCGAGGCGACGTCGGCCGCGAGCCGCAAGGTCGCCGGGGCCGGTGGCCCGAGTGCCGGGCTGGTCGTCGTCGTACGACGCTTCGACGCGCCTGGGCAGGAGCTGCACCACGAGCAGCTGGTCCTGCTCGACCGGGACCTGCGGCCGGTGCCGGACGTGCTCTCGTGGACGGTGGACGCCGAGTCGGGTGTGGCCACCGCCGGGGCGCGGCTGGAGCCGGGTGCGTACGTGCTGCGGCTGCGGCAGCCCGCCGGTCACGGTCCGGCGCTGGACCAGGCGCTGTGGCTGTCCGAGGCGTGGCAGACGCTGGTGTTCTGCCCGAACGGCACCGAGCGGGTGGCGGTCGAGGACTCCACGGTGCACATGTGCTGGCTGCCCGAGGCGTTCCCGGGCGTGCACACCGGGCTGGCGACCGCGGTGGAGATCGCGATGTCGGGGCTGCGGCAGGGGCTGCCGCTGGTGAACGCGGACCTGCTGGAGGTGCTGCGCGGGCAGGAGTTCGCGAACCCGATGCTCGGCATCGCCGGCGCGCACGCGCTGCTGCTGCGGCCGGACGGGGATCTCGGCGACTACTGCGCGGTGGTGAGCGAGCTGCGGGAGCTGCTGCCGGACCACCCGGACGTGGTCGCGCTGGCGACGAAACCGGAGTGCCGGTCGACCGGGCTGCCGCCGGTGTGGTGGCCGCCGATGCTGGCGGCGTCGTACGACAAGCTGCTGCTGCCGGCGGACCGGGTGAACCCCGCCGTGATCGAGGACGGCTCACCGGCGGAGCGGGTCGCCGGGTATGTCGTGCAGCGCGGGCCGTGGCTGTCCTGGGAGGCGACCCGGGCGGTCCTGCGGCCGGCGCCGCAGCCGACGGTGGTGGACGGCCAGACGGCGACGTCGGAGACGACGCAGATCCTCACCGCGACCACGGCGGGTGCGACCCGGCGGGTGCGGCGGCACGTCCAGGAGCTGGCCGGGCTGACCAGGAGCAGCCAGCACCAGGTGGCGGGGTCGCTGGGGGCCGACGAGCTGGCCCGGCGGCTGGACCTGCCGATCCAGACCGTGCGCGCCGCGCTCACCGAGCTCGGCTGGGACGCGATCGTGCTGCCTCCGCCGCCGGTCCCGAAGCCCGAGCCGCCGCCGATTCCCGAGCCTCAGCCGGAGCCGGGACCCGGGCCGGCGCCATGGCCCCGACCGGAGCCGGTCGGCTGGCGGGCCCGGCTGCGCGCGTGGGCGCGATCGGTGATGGGGCCCGGGCCGCGGTCGCGGGTCCGGCTCGCGGGACCGGCGACGGTGCAAAGCAGGAATCGGCGCCGGTGGTGGCTGCGTGGCGGTCTGCTGATCGCGGGCGCGGGCGCGGTCGCCGTGGCGGGCAGCCCGGCGCTGTTCAACAGCCCGGCGCACGACACGGCCGTGACGCTCAGCGTGCGGAACCAGCCGGGGGTGTTCGCGCGGACGACACCGTCGGTGCGCACGGTCGAGGTCGGACTGACCGGCAACGACACGGCGCAGAAGATCGCGGTGCGCGTCGAGGGCGCCGGCTTCACCGCCGACGGCACGGCCTGCGAACAGGTGAAGGCCGGCGGGTCGTGCGAGATTCCCGTGTCCTACCGCCCGGACCGCAGGCGGCTGCGCGACCACCGGGCCACACTGGTGCTCAGCTCGCCGAACGCGAAGGAGGTGCGGGTCCCGCTGTACGGTGCGGCCAAGCCGGCGCAGGGTGACATCAGCGTCGCCTGGCGGCAGGTGCGGGCCGTGCGCGTCGGCGAGTCCTTCACGCCGTACATCGAGGTGAGCAACGTCAAGCTCGGCCCGGTGCAGACGGTGCTGGCCATCACGATCCCGTCCGGGTTCGACCTCGGCACGTTCGCGGACCAGTGCGACACCCGGCGGGTGCGGGTCGTCTACTGCTGGGTCGGCCTCGACGAGCACCACACGGTGTGGCCGATCAACGTTCCGCTGATCGCGCGCAGCGGCACCGGGGGCACGCTCAGGGTGACCGCCCAGGTCAGCGTCGACCGCGAACATCCCGACGACGACCAGTCCGACAACACCGCCACTGCCACGGTGCGGATCACCGGAGGCTGAAGCCTTCTCCGGGCCCGATGTCGAAATCCGGTGCGCTGCTTCGTACTACGTCGTACAAGGGAAGCTGAGAGCCTGGAAGGGGCACCGAGATGAACGACACCGCCGGCAGCACGCCGCTGGACCGCGAGTTCACCGCGACGCTGCGCAAGAGCCCGGAGCAGGGCGGCTGGACGTACGTCGTGATGGACGACTCGGCCGAGTACTTCGGCACCCGCGGCCTGGTGAAGATCCGCGGGACCATCGACGGCCGGCCGTTCCGCAGCTCGTTCATGGCGCTCGGCGACGGCACGCACAAGCTGGCCGTCAAGGCCGAGACCCGCAAGCTGATCGGCAAGGAGGCCGGCGACACCGTCACCATCCACCTCACCGAACGCCTGACGTGAGGTGCGGCCAGGTAGTGCCCGCGGACGGCGGCGGATCCCGCCCAGGTCAGCCGCCGTCCGCGGAGATCAGTTGTCGCAGAGCACGAACAGCACGTAGTAGGCGAGCGGCGCGCCGTCGGTGGCGCCGAGGTCGTTCACCTGGACGCGGGTTCTGCTGACCCCGGCCATGGCGACCTCGGTCTCCTGCTCGCCGCCGGGCGCGAGCGTGTACGGGCCGCGCAGGTACGTCGCGCCGTTCAGCAGCCCGGTCTTCTCCGAGGACGGCGTGTACTCGTTCGTGTAGTTGAGCGCGTACATGTACGTCCGGATGCAGCCCGACGTGTTCACGTCGACCCAGGATGTGCCGCCCTTCCCGGCGCCGAGCTCGAGCTCGGTACGGCTCGGCGACTTGGTCGAGCCGTACACGTGGTGCCACGGCGACGCGGTGCCGCCGTAGCCGAGGATCGACTTGCGGAAGGCCCCGCGCCACTTGTAGTTCGCGCCCCGCACGGCGGCCGAGTAGCCGGCGCCGAACGGGTAGCGCAGCGGCGCGTACAGCCGGTACGTCCCGACGTTCGCCGGCACGTTGCCGCGGATCGTGATCGCGTTGGTGCCGGTCGTCCTGCCGGAGATGTAGTTCGACCACGTCCTGGTCGAGTCGTTCCAGCGCTGCAGCCAGATCGTCGTACCGCTCGGCGGGGTCGGGTAGACCCGCCCGGTCGCCTGGAAGGTGCCCTTCGTCCAGTCCACCGTCCTCAGCGAGTCGAGCAGCACGTTCTGCAGCACCGCCGGGTAGACCTTGCCGCTGGCGTTCGCGGTGTAGACCGCCGAACCGCCGTAGTAGGCGCGGTAGTCGTACGCCGTGCGCTGCAGCACCGTGAACGCGAACGTCCCGGTCGACGAGGTCTTGGTCGACGCGACGTTCGACCAGGCGGTCTGGCCGTGCACGGTGCGCTGCAGCCAGATCGTCGCGCTGCTCAGCCTGGTGCTCGTGCCGTAGCGCCAGGCGGTACCGGTGAGCTTGACGTAGGTGCCGTACTTGCCGCTGCTCGGTCCGGTGAGGCTGACCGCGGACTTCACGGTGCCCGCCGCGTGGGCGGGGGCGGTCGCGATCGTGGGTACGACGAGAGCGGCGGTAGCGGTCGTGGCCGCGGTGACGCGGCGCGCGAAAGCGCCACTGAGCAATGGCATTGCGGCAGTCCCTTTCGCCGGTCGGCGGACCGGCCTGACCCCCGCAGGGACCCCACCCGCGTTGGTAAGTGTTCGGCTTCGTCCGGACGCCAGCGGTCCGGACGGACAACTTTCGCCGTGACAACGCCAGCGCGCAAGTAGTTGAAGATGGCGCGGCAGTAACGGTTTGGTGAACAGCTGCGCGCTATCTTGACCTGTCGTGGACAAGATCGCGCTTCACAGCCGCCTGATCGAGGGCACCGAGACGGCCTACGACACCGAGCACGCGACCGTCTGGCCCGAACTGATCACCGCGATGCACCGCGCCGGCATCGCGGACTGGACCATCTGGCGCAGTGGTCGGGACCTGTTCCACGTGGTCGACTGCGCCGACTTCGACGCCGCGGTCAAGCAGCTCGCCACCGACCCGGTCGACCAGCGCTGGCAGAAGCACATGGCCCGCTTCGTCGAAGGCTTCGCCGAGAACCCCGACGGCGCGGCCGGCCGCGGTCTCCGCCACGTCTGGACCATGAGCGAGCAGCTCGCCGCCGAGACCGACTCCGCCTGGTAGCCGTCAGCCGGCGTCGTACATCTCCCACACCAGCACCTCGGCAGGCGCCGGGCCGCAGGTGAGCTTGCGCGCGCCGTCGCGGATCCGCGCCGCGTCGCCGGTCTCGAGCGTGCCGCCGTCCTCCAGGCCGACGGCGCCTCGGGCGACGAAGACGTGCACGTACGGCGCCGCCGGGAGTGAGACCTCGTCGCCGGGCCGGATCCGGGCGACGGAGAAGGCGGCGTGCTTCTGGTTGATCCGGATCGCCGCGTCGTGGCCGGGCAGGCCGGACGCGACCGGGACCAGCGCGCCGGAGTCGAGGGCGGGGCCGAGCTCGTGCTGCGCGTACGACGGCGGCAGGCCGGGCTCGTCCGGGAGCACCCACATCTGCACGAAGTGCACAGGCTCGGCCGCGTCGTTGCGCTCCGAGTGCAGGATCCCGGTGCCGGCGCTCATCCGCTGCGCCAGGCCCGGGTGGACGACGCCGCGGTTTCCCTCGGAGTCCTCGTGAACCAGGCTGCCGCTCAGCACCCAGGTGACGATCTCCATGTCGCGGTGCGGGTGCGTGCCGAAACCGGTGCCCGGGGCAACGATGTCGTCGTTGCTGACGACCAGGAGGCCGAAGCCGGTGTTGTCCGGGTCGAAGTACGGACCGAACGAGAACGAGTGCCGCGACTCCAGCCAGCCGGTCGTCGTACGGAACCTGTCACCCGCTCGTCGCACCTCCACGCCCACCCCGCCATCCTGCCACCCGCACGCACCGGCGGGCGGACCGTCGCGTCCGCCCACGTCGCGACATCCGCCCGCCGGAGTGTGTCGCGGCCGGCCGGGAGGGGGGTGAGGGTCGGCCGGCCGCGGTCCGGGTGCCTCAGCCGGTCGGGTTACCGCCGTCCGAGGCGAGCTTCACGGTCACCGTGGCGGTCTGGCCGCCGCGGTGGTACGTGAGCTTGACCTCGTCACCCGGGCGGTGCGAGCGGACGGCCGCCACGAGCGCGTCGCCTGACGCGATCAGGTGGGAGTCGACGGACGTGACCACGTCGCCCGCCTTCAGCCCGGCCTTGTCCGCCGCACCGCCCGGCGTCACCTCGCCGAGCTGCGCGCCCTGCTGCAGCCCGTCCGAGGACTCCGCGTCGCCGACCTGTACGCCGAGCCGCGCATGGGTCGCCCGTCCCGTCGCGACCAGCTCGTCGAGGATCGGCTTGGCCTGGTCGATCGGGATCGCGAAGCCCAGGCCGATGTTCCCGCCCTGCGACTGCGCACTGTTGCCGGCGGTCTTGATCGCGGAGTTGATGCCGACCACCCGGCCGGCCAGGTCGATCAGCGCCCCACCGGAGTTGCCCGGGTTGATCGCCGCGTCGGTCTGTACGGCGGGGAACACCGTCGTGCTGTCCGACTGGCCGTCACCCGAGGTCACCGGCCGGTTCAGCGCCGACACGATGCCGCTGGTCACTGTCGCCTCGAGCCCGAACGGCGAGCCGATCGCGACCACCTGCTGGCCGACCTGCAGACTCCCGCTGGAGCCGAGCCGGGCCGGCGTCAGCCCCTTGACGTCCGCCCGGATCACCGCGAGGTCGGTCAGCTCGTCCCGCCCGACGATGGTGGCCGCGACCGTCCGCCCGTCGTTCAGCGTGACCGTCAGCCGGCCTGCGCCGCCGGCCGCCATCTCGACCACGTGGTTGTTGGTCGCGATCAGCCCGTCCGCGCTGAGCACGATGCCGGAGCCGGAACCCGAGCCCTGGTCGGTGATGACGCCGATCTTCACCACCGAAGGCAGCACGGCCGCGGCGGCCTTCTGGACCGAACCGTCCGGCGCCACCGCCGGCGCGATGCTGCCCGAGCTCAGTGGCGCGGTCACCGAGCCGTTGCTCGGCGCCGGCGCCTGGTCGGTCAGCGCCGAGTAAGCAGCCGCGCCGCCGACACCGCCCGCCGTGCCGACCAGCAGCGCCGTCGTCGCGACGAGGGCGAGGCCCCTACGGCGCGGTTTCGGCGGCTGCTGGCCGGCGGCGGTCTGGCCGGAGCCCGGCCACAGCGGCGGACCCGCCGGGTGCGTCCCCTGATACGCCCCGGCCGGCCCGAACCGCTGCCCGCTCTCCGCCCCGGCGCCCGTTCCCGTCCCTTGGTAGGCGCCGTGTCCCTGCTGCTGGCTGTGGCCCTGCTGGCCCTCCGGGCTCCCCTGTGAGCCCTGCCCCTGCGAGCCCTGCACCGGCAGCGGTCGGGTGCCGTCGTAGGGAGTCGAACCGTACGACGGCATGGCGCCGTACGGGACCGCCCCGTACGGCGAACCCGGCTGGCCCTGCTGCTGGCCGGGCTGGTTCTGCTGCGGCTGCTGCGGCTGCTTCTCGGTCATGCCGATACTGTGTCCGCCGCACCTGAGAACCCCCTGAGCATCCCCACAAAGCTCCCCGAGAGTTCCGTGAAGCCTGCGTCACCACAGGCAATTCGCCGGGTTAACCCGCCCAACGGACGGTTCGCCCCTGGCATGACGGGTGCGAACCCGCACTTCGCCGGGTCAACCAGGCGAATTGCGCGGGGACGGTGAGGGCTGCGACACCGTCGCTTGGGACTCCGGATGTCGCGTGGGGCCCCATGGCGGCGCAGGGTTCCCACCGGTTACAACCGTGGGGAGCCCGCGGTTCGGGTGGGGCCCCACGCGAAATTCTGGAGGGTTGCCTGGTCAGGGGGTGGGGTTGCGTCGGACCTGGGCGTCGGCGTGCGGGAGCCAGAGGGTGAACTGGGCACCGCCGGCGGGGGAGTTGCCGGCGTAGGCGAGGCCGCCGTGCAGCTCCGCGGCGTGCTTGACGATCGCCAGGCCGAGCCCGGAGCCCGGACGGCTGCGCGCCTCTGTGGAGCGGTAGAAGCGCTCGAAGACGTTCGGGAGATCGGCGGGCGCGATGCCCGGGCCGGAGTCGGTGACGGTGAGGGTGCCGTCGACGAGGCGGACGGTGACGCGGCCGTCGGGCGGGGAGTACTTGGCCGCGTTGTCGAGCAGGTTCGTCACCGCGCGGCCGAGCAGCTGGTCGTCGCCGAGCACCGGGAACGGCATCAGGGAGACGTCCCAGTGCACCCCGGGGGCCCGGCGTCGTACCCGGGTGACGGCGTCCTCGACCACGTGCAGGAACTCGACCCGCTCGAAGGCGCGCGCGGCCGGCATGTCGCGGGCCAGCTCGGTGAGATCGCCGATCAGGGCGGCCAGCTCGTCCATCTGGGCGCGGACGTCGGCCATCAGCTCCGCACGGTTCTCCGCCGACAGGCCGCCGCGCTGGTCGGCCTGGACCAGCAGGTCGAGGTTGGTACGGATGCTGGTCAGCGGGGTCCGCAGCTCGTGCCCGGCGTCGCCGACCAGCCGGCGTTGCCGTTCCTGCGACTGGGCCAGCGCGCCCAGCATGGCGTTGAACGCCTGCGACAGCCGGGCGATCTCGTCGTTGCCGGCCACCGGGATCGGTTCCAGCCGGCCGGTGCGCGCGATCTGCTCGGCGGCCCCGGTCAACTCCGCGACGGGACGCAGCCCGGACCGGGCGATGGCATTCCCTGCCAGCGCCGCACCGATCACGCCGAGCGCCCCGACCGCCCACAGCACCACGCCGAGGTTGTGCAGGGTCCGGTTCGTCGGCCCGAGCGACTGCGCCAGCACGAACGCCCGCTGATTGAGGCCCGGGACCTGGACCGCGACGACCCGGTATGGCGGATGTCCGCTGACGGCCGTCGTGCGAACCGACTCTGATGCGTCGCGCATGGCGACCGCAGCCTCCGCGCCGCCGATCGGCGGCGCGGTCGCCCGGCTGAACGT
>DASXRB010000751.1:0-2261 GCA_036506875.1 Kribbellaceae bacterium
GTGCTGACCGCCCGCCCGTCGATGGTGGTGCTCAGCCGGAGTCCCGCGGCGAGCTGCAGGCGGCCCGCCACGACGGCGTACGTGACAGTCAGGTCGTCGGTGAGCGGCCAGCCCGCGACGCCCTCGGCGCGGTCCGGGACCACCACGCGAGCCAGCGCGTCCATGACGGCGACCACCGCGCCGAACGGGTCTGAGCGCAGCCGCAGCCACGCCCCTGGGTCGGCGACCAGCCCGTACGGCAGGACCACGTCGCGGGCGCCGTTCGGCCAGGCTGGCCCGAGCAGCCCGACCGCGTCCAGTGCCGCGTCGAGGACCGCGAGCGCGTCCTCGGACGCCTCGCTCCGACACCAGCCGGCGAGGCTCTGGACGACGACGGCAGGCAACGCGGTCCGCGCGAGGGTGCCGAGGCGGGCGACGTCGACGGTGGGGTAGAGCGCCACGGAGCTCGCGGAACCGGCACCGGGAGCGCGGTGCTCCACCGCGAGTGTGGCGCCGGTCGTCGTGGCCTGCCCGACCAGACGCACCCCACCCGCGTCGGCGTCGATCGTGCCGAGCGCGGCGGACGCGGATGCCCCGGCGGGCGAGGCCGTGATGTCCACGGTCAGCGGCGGCAGGCCTTCGGCCGAGACCGTGACGGACCCGGTGACGGTGCCGGCGGCTAGGTCGACGTCGACGTGGAATCCGCCAAGGCCGGCCCGGAACGCCGTTGGCGGCAGCCCGGTCGTCGGCAGCCCGATCAGCGTTCGCAGCGTGTCGGCGATGTCGGCCGCGTGGGCCGCGACGAGCGGTCGGATCGTCGCGACCGGGTCGAACAGCAGCTGGTCGACCGCGTCCCCGTCCAGGCCCGTGGACCGCAGGATCCCCAGCAGCGACAACAGGTGCGCGAGGTCCGGCGACGCGGTTCGCAGCCTCGTCGCCAGCTCGCTGAGTAGCATCTTGACCTCGGGCAGCGCGGTCGTGGCGCCGTCGCCGCTCCCGGTGGCGTTGACTACCCAGCGCTCGCGGTACGCCGTGAACGCGCGCGCCTCGTGGAGCACGAGCTTGCTCGACCCGGTCCCGCCGGCCAGCGGGATGTGCACCCGGGTCTCGAGCCAGCGCAGCTCGAGGTCGTTCTGGCTCGCGCCGGGACCGCCGACCAGCCACCCGTCCGTGACGCCGAAACGGAGGGTCGCGACCACTTCGCGCAGCGGGCGCACGGCCGGGGTGGTCGCGTTGACGGAGACCAGGTCGATCGCCGCCCCGGCGCCGACGAACAGGCCACCGAGGTCGAGCTCCAGCACCGGGACGTCCACGCCGACGTGCAGCTCCTCCGGTGGCCCGAACGAACGGGTCGCCTGCGCGTCAGCGGCCGTCCAGTGGGATTCGACACCTCCGACCACGAGCGCCCCCATCGCGCGGGCGGCGTCGGCGGCGGACACCGAGCCGAACACGGCATGCACCGACAGCCCGGCACGTCGCGTCTCGGCCCCGGCCGATGGCAGGTCGGAGGGGTCGCGGGTCTCGAGGGAGTGCCGCACCAGAGCCCACCCGCGCTGGGCGGGCGAGCACCCGTACGCGGTGACCGGGTCGGTGATCTCGGGCAGCAGTTCCGGCACGATGCGGTCGAGGAACCGAAGAGCGTCGCCGCCGAGCCCGGTCGTGAACGTCAGCAGCGCGACCGGCGACCACGGTGTCCCGACGGTGACGACCGCGGAGACCTGAGGCTGTGCCGCGGCGGCGCGGATCGCAGCGGCGCCGGCCGGTCCGTAGGCCACCATGACGACCGGCGCGGTACGGGCGGCCAGGACCGCTGTGAGCCGGTCGGCCTGGGCAGCGACCCCGTCGTGGTCCGTGCGCAGCGCGGCGGCGGTGGCGGGCGCCGGGATGCAGACGAACCATTCACCGTCATCGGAGGCCGGGATCGGCGTGGGCACGACGACCGTCGCGTCGACGCGCGTCCCGGCGCCGTGACCAACGAGCCAGTCCGCCTCGCACCCGACGTGGACAACCGCGTCCAGAGGCTCGGCGACGTCGGCGAGCACGTAGGCGCGCAGCCGTCCGGCGGCGACCAGCTCGTCGTACGAGAACCCCTCGAGCACCAGGGACGTGACGTCCGATGGAACCGTCGTGGGCTCGGGGACCACGCCGTCGGTGAGCGTCCACCGGGTAAGGAGCGACGACAGGCCCTCGCCCAGGCGCCGGCGGCCGACGAGGAGGTCCGCGAGGTCGGGGAGCTCAACCGCCGCCGCGGCCAGGGCCGTCGCTATTCCTGGGCCGTCCGG
>DASXRB010000752.1:0-2434 GCA_036506875.1 Kribbellaceae bacterium
CGTCCGCCTCGTACGACGGGAGCGCGTCGGTCCAGCCGGCCGGCAGCTCACGCTTGGCCATCCGGTCGTACAGGTCCTTGCGCTCGCCGGCGGCGTCCGCCCACGCGTCGTACCGCTTCGCCCACTCGTCCTGCGCGGTCCGGCCGCGGTCGAGCGCCTTCCGGGTGTGTTCGATGACCTCGGTGGCGACCTCGAAGGTCTTGTCCGGGTCGAACCCGAGGACCTTCTTGGTGGCCGCGACCTCGTCGGCGCCGAGCGCCGAGCCGTGCGCCTTGCCGGTGTTCTGCGCGTTCGGTGCCGGCCAGGCGATGATCGTGCGGAGCTGGATGAAGCTCGGCCGGGTGGTCTCCGACCGCGCGGCGTTCAGCGCGTCGTACAGGGCCTGGACGTTCTCCTCGTAGGCGTTGCCGCCGTTCGTCCAGTCGATCCGCTGCACGTGCCAGCCGTACGCCTCGTAGCGGGCCGCGACGTCCTCGGAGAACGCGATCGCGGTGTCGTCCTCGATGGAGATCTTGTTGTCGTCGTACAGCACGGTGAGGTTGCCGAGCTTCTGGTGCCCGGCCAGCGAGGAGGCCTCCGCCGAGACGCCTTCCTCCAGGTCGCCGTCGGAGGCGATCGCGAACACGTGGTGGTCGAACACGCTCTCGCCGGGCGCGGCGTCCGGGTCGAACAGGCCGCGCTCGCGGCGGGCCGCCATCGCCATCCCGACCGCGTTGCCGACACCCTGCCCGAGCGGGCCGGTCGTCGTCTCCACGCCCTTGGTGTGCGCGTGCTCCGGGTGGCCCGGGGTCAGGCTGCCCCAGGTGCGCAGCGACTGCAGGTCGTCGAGCTCGAGGCCGTAGCCGGCCAGGTACAGCTGGATGTAGAGCGTCAGGCTGCTGTGCCCGGCGGACAGCACGAACCGGTCCCGGCCCGGCCAGTGCGAGTCGGCCGGGTTGTGCCGCATCACCTTCTGGAACAGCAGGTACGCCGCGGGCGCCAGGCTCATCGCGGTACCGGGGTGACCGTTGCCGGTCTTCTGCACGGCGTCCATCGCGAGCACCCGGACGGTGTCGACGGCACGCTGGTCGAGCTCGGTCCAGTCCAGCTGCGGGTAGGTGTTGTCCGTCACGCCGTCGGCGCTCCTCTCGATGGCTGTTGCGTCTGTCGGGCCGATACCGGCCCGGTACCCGCAGCAGGGTCGCCGTACGCCGCGAGGCCCCGGACCGCACCCCCGTGCGTCCACCGGAAGCGAGCCTACTCGCCCGCCACGGTGTGATCCGATCGGTGTCGGGTCAGGTGCGAGGACGGGGCTGACTGGTCGTATGCTGTTGTGCCGTACATCGCCGGTCCTCGCCGGCGTTCCCCTGCCGACCTGAGGTGTTCGTGACGACCGTCGACCCGCGCCCTGCCGTGACGACGTCGTCGCCAGCGGTCCCGGCCGTGTCGGTGCGGCACGTGGTCTCGGCGTACGTCGGGCTCACCAAGCCGCGCATCATCGAGCTGCTGCTGATCACCACGGTGCCGGTGATGTTCCTCGCGGCCGACGGCGTCCCCGGACTGCGGCTGGTCGCGGCCACGCTGCTCGGCGGGGTGCTGGCCTCGGGGTCGGCGAACACGATCAACTGCGTGCTGGACCGCGACATCGACGAGCAGATGCGCCGGACCCGGCGGCGGCCGCTGCCGCGGCACGCGGTCAGCCCGCGCTCGGCGCTCGTGTTCGGCGTGGTGCTCGGTGTGCTCGCGACACTGGAGCTCGGGTTCTGGGTGAACTGGCTGTCGTCCCTGCTGGCGCTGGCGGCGAACCTGTTCTACGTGTTCGGCTACACGATGGTGCTGAAGCGGCGCACCGTGCAGAACATCGTCTGGGGCGGGATCGCCGGCTGCTTCCCCACGCTGATCGGGTGGACGTCCGTGACGGGCCGGCTGGCGTGGACGCCGTTCGTGCTGTTCCTCGTGGTGTTCTTCTGGACGCCGCCGCACACCTGGACGCTGGCGATGCGGTACCGCGAGGACTACGCGTCGGTCGACGTACCGATGCTGCCGGTGGTCGCGTCCTCGGAGGCCACGGCCCGGCAGATCCTGGCGTACTCCGTGGTGATGGTGGCGACCTCGCTGGCGCTGTGGCCGGTGGCCGGGACCGGTTGGGTCTACCCGCTGGCCGCGGTCGTGCTCGGTGCGGTCTTCCTCCGCGAGGCCGGCGCCCTCCTGGCCCGCACCCGCACCGGCGCCGAAGGCGCGGCCCTGGTCCCGATGCGCCTGTTCCACTACTCCAACATCTACCTGGCCCTCCTGTTCGTAGCGGCGGCGGCCGCCCCCCTGCTCCACTGACGCTCTGTTGGCGTACGACGCTGGGTCGCGCGCCGCAACCGCCGCACAACAACGCGGGGCGTCGTACTCCTTCTCGAGGCGTTGAACAGGTAATTGCGTGTCTCGCGATCCGCCGGGCTGTTCG
>DASXRB010000753.1:0-2094 GCA_036506875.1 Kribbellaceae bacterium
AGTACGACGTAGACCAGCGGGAACACGTTGGCCAGCCAGCCGATCGCGTTCTCCGAGACGCCGTACTCCCCGGCCGCCACCGTCGTGACGCCGGCGAAGGTCAGCCACAGCACCTGGGTCGCCGCGCCGACCAGCGCGAACGCGGCGATGACGGACCACCGGCTCGGCGGCTGCGCACCGGGCGTCTGCCGGCCCGACACCTGCTCACCGGACAGCTGCGCGTCCGACATGGCGGCCCCCTTCCACGAGTTGCAGGCGACACTAGGGCCTGGGGTTCCGGAGCGGAATGAACTGAGCGTGAGCTCTTGACACGGCGGTGTGACTAGCGCCACTCTCCACGTTACTTGGAAGTTACTTGTCGGTTACACCCGCGGGTAACCGCGCCCCTCCGAGCAAGGAGTTCCGCCCATGCGTCGTACCCTCCTGGCCGCCGTCGCGGCGGCCGCCTCAGTCCTCACCTCGTTGACACCCCTGCCCGCGCACGCCTCGGACGGCGTCGACTACGTCGCGCTCGGCGACTCGTACAGCGCCGGCTCCGGCATCCTGCCGCTCGACCCGTCCGCGTTCCTGCTGTGCGCGCGGACGACGCTGAACTACCCGCACGTGATCGCGTCCAGGACCGGCGCCTCGCTCACCGACGTCACCTGCGGCGGTGCGCAGACGAAGGACTTCACGTCGTCGCAGTACCTGGGCGTCGCGCCGCAGTTCGACGCGTTGAGCGCCGGCACCGATCTGGTCACGCTGACCATCGGCGGCAACGACGCCAACGTGTTCATCAGCGCGATCGCGGCCTGCGGCACCGCCGGCCTCACCACGCTCGGTTTCGGGAACCCGTGCCAGACGATCTACGGCAGCTACTTCGACGACCAGATCGACGCGACCGTCGCCCCGAACGTGGCGAAGTCGCTGGTCGCGCTCAAACAGAAGGCGCCGAACGCCCGGATCGCGATCCTCGGCTACCCGTGGATCCTGCCGGCCAGCGGCGGCTGCTACCTGGCGATGCCGATCGCGGTCGGCGACGTGCCGTACCTGCGGGCGCTCCAGGCGCACCTCAACCGTGCCGTCGCGGACGCCGCCGGCGCGGCGGGCGTGACCTACGTCGACCTAGCCGAAACGTCGGACGGGCACGACGCCTGCAAGCCGATCGGCACCCGCTGGGTGGAGCCGGCGCTGTGGGGCACGAACTTCGTTCCCGTGCACCCGAACGCGTTCGGTGAGGCCCAGATGGCCGCGCAGACGCTCGACGCACTCGACCTGGGCTGACCCCCTTCTGCGTTCATTCGTCGCGGAGACTTACGGTACGACGCGGATGCGGCGGACCAGCAGGGCTCCGGCCAGACCGATGCCGGCGGCGACGAGATAGAGCGTGCGGTAGCCGCCGTACCAGTGGACCAGCGGCGCGGCGACGACCGGGGCGAGCACCTGCGGCAGGGAGTTCGCGATGTTGATGACGCCGAGGTCCTTGCCGCGGTCGGCCGCCGCCGGGAGCACCTCGGTGAGGATGGCGAAGTCGACCGCGAGGAACGCGCCGAAGCCGATGCCGAGGACGACGGCACCGGCGAGCACGCCGTACCAGGTCGGGAACGCGACCAGCACCAGTCCCGCGGCGGCCATCACCGCGCCCGACCAGCTGACGAACACCTTGCGCTTGCCTGCCCGGTCGGACCAGCGGCCGGTGGCGACCGAGGTCGCGACCACGCAGAGGCTGTAGACGACCAGCAGGACGAGGACTGCGCCGTCGGGGTCCGGGTGGTGGACGACGTCCTCGAGGTAGTACAGCAGGTACAGCGTGCCGATCGAGTTGCTGAGCTGGATCAGGAACCGCGTCCCCCACGCCCAGCCGAAGTCGGGATGCTGCCGCGGGTCTATCCAGAAGCCCTTCAGGAACGCACCCCACGCGAACGGCCGCCGCAGCTCGGCCGGCAGTACGGTGTCCGCGCTGCGGGCCAGGTAGGGAAGGACGAGGAGTACGGCGACGACGGCGCAGGCCAGGTAGCCCGCGCGGTAGCCGCCCGTCATGAACGCCAGCCCGACGCCGGTCAGCGCGCCGAGGGTCTGGCCGAGTGCGAGCCAGCCGCCGACCATGCCGCGCTG
>DASXRB010000754.1:0-2359 GCA_036506875.1 Kribbellaceae bacterium
GGTACGACGCGGTGACCCGGTGGCCGGCCCGCTGTCCCAGCACCCGGTGTTCCCGCCGATGGTGGTCCAGATGATCTCCTCCGGCGAGGAGACCGGCGCGCTCGACAAGATGCTCGGCAAGATCGCGGAGTTCTACGACCAGGAGGTCGAGGCGACGACCGAGTCCCTCACCGCCCTGATCGAGCCGCTGATGATCGCGTTCCTCGGCGCGGTGGTCGGGTCGATGATCATCGCCCTGTACATGCCGATCTTCAAGGTCTTCGACCTCATCGGCTGACCCATACTAGGGGTCATGCGGTACGTGGAGTTGCGCAGGCACACGGACAACGACGGTGATCGCCTCACCCCGCAGGGAATCGCGGATGCCGAGGCGATCGGCCGGCAGCACTTGCACCCGCCGTACGCGGCGTTCGTCTCCACCGGCGCGGCGCGCTGCACCGAGATGCTGGAGATCCTGCGCGGCGCGGCCGGTCAGGACGAGACACCCATCACGCAGGCGACCGGGCTGCGGTCCTCCGTTGAGGACCGGTGGCGCGAAGGGGCGCGAACGGCGGGGAAGGGTGCCGACGTCGAGGCCATCCGGGCGGTCGACCCGGACCTGGTCGAGCGGGAGTCATGGCTGCTCGGCCTGGCGCTGCGACAGGTGGTGGAGGGCCTGGACGAGGGCGGCCGGGCGCTCCTCGTCGGGCACAGCCCCACCAACGAGGCCGCCGTTCTCGGCCTGACCGGCAGGGCGGTCGCCCCGCTGGGCAAGGGGCAGGGTGTGCTGGTGACCGAGGACGGCGGCAAGTACCGCGTGGAGCCGCTGCGCTAGCGGTCGAGCTCGCGGTAGGCCGCCTGGCGCAGCTGGAGCAGACCAGGGGCGAGGTTGCTGACGAAGCACTCGTCCATCGAGATGTCCGCGGTACCGGTGAAGTTGAGGGTGTCGGCGTAGATGGTGCCGATGAACAGCGAGTTCCCGTTGGCCCTGAGCAGCTGGCCGTACGGCGCGCCGGAGACGAGGAACACCGATGCCGCGAGCTGCTGGTTCGACGACAGCCTGGCGTTGCCGCCCTCGATGATGATGATCAGTGACTTCTTCGTGCACGCCGGGTCGGTCGCGGACAGGCCGGCGGTCCGGCTGAAGCCGACGACGTCGTTGAGGTCGACGATGCCGCCGGGGTCGGTCGAGGTGAGGTCGAAGTACATCACGGCCAGCTGCTCGTCCGGGCTGGTCCAGCCGGTCGCCTTCGTCCACAGGTTGCCCTGGGCCTGGGCGACCGCGCGCAGGTCCGCCAGCTCGTACTGGCTCAGCGGCGGTTTCCGCACGCCGTACAGCTTCTGCAGCGTCGCGTCGTCGCGCACGAACGACCCGTTGACGTCGGCGGTGCCGTCGCCGTCCAGGTCGGTCGCACCGTAGTAGTTGAGGTGGCTGGTCTGCGTGGTCGCGCAGGGGGTGCCGAGCAGGCTGCCCCCGAGGTGGTCCTGGTCGTACGGGTAGGTCAGGTTGCACGGCTGCTGCGAGGAGTGGATCGCCTTGTTGGTCCCGGCGCAGTACTGGCTGGTGCCCTGCGAGTCGGTGATGATCTGCGACGTGTGGACGGCGGCGTTGATGCCGTACGCCGCGTCGATGCCGGTGAACTGGAGCTTGGAGCGCAGGTAGACGCAGCCGGTCGAGAACAGGCTCTCGTTGTGGAGCCCGACGTCACCGCCGCCGTTGATGGTGCGCCCGTAGACGCCGAGTGGCACCTGGGTCCGGCCGACCTCGACGTCGACCTCGACGACCCGGCGGGCCTGACCCTTGGCGGTGCCCGTCGAGTGGATGCGGTACAGGCCCGGGTTGTTGGCCGGGGACGGCGCGATCGGCTCGATCCAGACGGCGTACGCCTGCCCCGCGGTGCCCGGCACACCGGCCGACGCGGGCGCGTCCTTGTTGCCCCACGGGTTGCTCGTGCAGGTGGGGGAGCAGGTGAGACCGCCGACGCCCAGCCGCAGGTACGCGAAGGCCTGGGCGACGCCGGCGTCCGCCGCGTCGAGCGCGGCGCCGGCCTGCTGGCTCTTCAGGGATGCGCCGAGGTTGTTGATCGTCACGCTCGAGACGGTGCCGGCGAGTGCGACGAGCAGCGCCAGCACGAGCAGCGTGACGATCATCGCCGAGCCCTCGTCCCGGGGCCGCCGGCTGCCCTCGGCGGCGGTCGGTACAGGTGCGCGCACAGGGGTCTCCATCAGTTCAGGTTCCGGTTCCGCAGGTCGACCTGCGTCGTGTAGGTCTGGGCGTGCGCGCCGTCGAGGACGGTCATCGACACACCGACGAGATCGATGCGCGCCAGCTCGGGGTCGTCCGGAACGCCGTTGCGGTTGCCGACCGGCGGGCCGGCCG
>DASXRB010000755.1:0-2167 GCA_036506875.1 Kribbellaceae bacterium
CGCCGGTGTCGACGCGCACTACGGCATCGCCGTGACGTGGGACTACTACAAGAACGTGCACGGCCGTAACGGCATCGGCGACGACGGTGTCGGCGCCCGGTCCTTCGTGCACGACGGCGCATACGTGAACGCGTCCTGGAGCGACTCCTGCTTCTGCATGCGGTACGGCGACGGCGACGCGTCGCAGGGCATCCTGCCGCTGGTCGCGCTCGACGTGGCCGGTCACGAGATGACCCACGGCGTGACCAGCCGGACCGCGGCACTGCGGTACAGCGGCGAGTCGGGCGGCCTGAACGAGTCGACCTCGGACGTACTCGGCTCGTCGGTCGAGTTCTACGCGGGCAACACCCACGACGTCGGCGACTACGTCATCGGCGAGGAGATCTTCACCGACTACGACCCGGCGACCAACTACATCCGCCGTCTCGACCACCCGTCGCTGGACGGGAGCTCGGCTGACTGCTGGTCGCGTAAGGTCAAGAGCCTGAACGTGCACTACTCGTCGGGTGTCGGGAACCACTGGTTCTACTTGCTGTCCGAGGGCAGCGGTGCCAAGACGATCAACGGCATCGCGTACGACAGCCCGACCTGCGACGGGTCCACCGTGACCGGCGTCGGCCGGGACAAGGCGGAGAAGATCTGGTACCGGACGCTCACGACGTACCTGACCTCGCGGTCGCAGTACGCCGACGCGCGCGGGGGCTCGATCCAGGCCGCCACCGACCTGTACGGCGCGGGCAGCGCGGAGGTCGCCGCGACCACCGCCGCCTGGGACGCGGTGAACGTGCACCCGTCCACCAAGGGTCACTAGTTCACAAGACGTACGTCCCGCGGACCGGGTCCCGGTCCGCGGGACGTCGTACGTCCGCTCCGGAGCGTGGATCGGACCACCGGGACCGGTGGGCGGTTGGGCTAGTGTTCGGGGCGTAGAAGTCCTGCTCTTCGAGGAGACCGAGTCCCGTGACCGTTCGCGTAGGCATCAACGGCTTCGGCCGCATCGGCCGCAACTTCTTCCGCGCCGTGCTGGCGTCGAAGGCTGACATCGAGGTGGTCGCCGTCAACGACCTCGTCGACAACCACACGCTCGCCCACCTGCTGAAGTACGACTCGATCCTGGGCCGGTACCCGGGTGAGGTGTCCGCCACCGACGAGGACATCACCGTCGACGGCAACACGTTCAAGGGCTTCGCCGAGCGCGACCTGGCCGCGCTGAAGTGGGCCGACGTCGGCGCGGACATCGTGGTCGAGTCCACCGGTCTGTTCACCGACGCCACCAAGGCCCGGCAGCACGCGGACAACGGCGCGCGGAAGGTGATCATCTCCGCGCCGGCCAAGAACGAGGACGTCACCGTGGTGATGGGCGTCAACCACGACACGTACGACGCCGAGAAGCACACGATCATCTCCAACGCCTCCTGCACCACGAACTGCCTGGCGCCGATGGCCAAGGCCATCCACGACGCGTTCACGATCGAGAAGGGTCTGATGACCACGATCCACGCGTACACCCAGGACCAGAACCTGCAGGACGGCCCGCACAAGGACCTGCGCCGCGCCCGCGCCGCCGCGCTGAACATCGTGCCGACCTCGACCGGTGCCGCGAAGGCGATCGGCCTGGTGCTGCCGGAGCTGAAGGGCAAGCTGGACGGCTACGCGCTGCGCGTCCCGGTCCCGACCGGCTCGGCCACCGACCTGACCGTGACCGTCGGCCGGGAGACCTCCGTGGAGGAGGTCAACGCCGCGGTGAAGGCGGCCGCCGAGGGTGCGCTGAACGGCTACCTGCGCTACACCGAGGACGAGATCGTGTCGGCCGACATCGTCACCGACCCGGCCTCCTGCATCTTCGACGCGGGCCTCACCAAGGTGATCGGCGACCAGGTCAAGGTCGTCGGGTGGTACGACAACGAGTGGGGCTACTCCAACCGCCTCGTCGACCTGGTCAACCACGTCGCCGCCTCGCTCTGAGACGCAGGAGGACCACCACACTGTGAAGACGATCGACGACCTCGGCGAGCTCGAGGGGCGGCGGGTGCTGGTCCGCTCGGACCTGAACGTGCCAATTGAACAAAGGGACGGCGAGCCGATCATCACCGACGACGGGCGGATCCGGGCCAGCGTGCCCACGCTCCTGCTGCTGGCCAGGGCCGGCGCGAAGGTGATCGTGACC
>DASXRB010000756.1:0-11248 GCA_036506875.1 Kribbellaceae bacterium
GATCAACCAGATCCAGATCAACGAGGCGGCCGGCGTCACGTTCGCCGGCGGGCTGCGGTCGATCCTGCGGCAGGACCCGGACGTGATCCTGGTCGGCGAGGTCCGCGACGTGGAGACCGCCCGGATCGCGGTCCAGTCCGCGCTCACCGGCCACCTGGTGCTGTCGTCGCTGCACGCGACCGACGCCGCCACCGCCCTGCACCGCCTGCTCGACATGGGCATCGAGACCTTCCTGATCGCCTCCTCGGTGACAGCCGTGGTCTCACAGCGCCTGGTACGACGGGTGTGCGGCAACTGCCGCGAGGTGTACCAGCCGCCGGCCGAGGAGCTCGCCTTCCTCGCCAGCGCCGGCGGCGTCGGGCCGGTCGACGGGTTCGTCCGCGGCGCCGGCTGCAACTTCTGCGCCCGCACCGGTTACCTGGAGCGGACCGGGGTGTACGAGCTCATGCCGGTCACCGACGCGATCCGCGAGCTCGTCGTCGACCGCGCCTCCCACGACGAGATCCGCAAGGCCGCCCGCTACGAGGGCATGCACACGCTGACCGAGGAGGGTGTCCGGCTGGTCGAGGCCGGCGTCACCACGATCGCCGAGGTCATGCGGTCCATCTACATGGTCGGGAGCTGACCGATGACGAAGTACGCGTACGTCGCGACCGCGCCCGACGGCCAGGTGGCCAAGGGCACCACGAAGGCGGACAGCCGGGAGGACGCCGAGCTCGCGCTGTACGAGCGAGAGCTGCGCGACATCCGGGTGACCGAGAAGCGCGGCTTCCTGCAGCTCGAGGTGACCAAGCGCCGGGTCAAGCGCGAGGAGGTCATGCATCTGTCCCGCCAGCTCGGCGCGTTCATCAAGGCAGGCCTGCCGCTGATCGACGCCGTGCACAGCCTCGGCGTCGAGTCCGACAACGCCTCGGTCCGGCGGATGATGGCCGAGGTCGAGGACGGCCTGCGCGGCGGCGACAAGCTGTCCGACTGCTTCGACCGGCACCCGAAGATCTTCCCCGAGTTCTACCGCGGCATCCTGCGCTCGGCGGAGCTGAGCGGCCAGCTCGACAGCGTGCTCAGCCAGCTGGCCAAGTACCTGGAACGTGACCTGGAGGCCCGGCGCAAGGTCAAGCAGGCCATGATCTACCCGTCCGTGGTGGCGCTGCTGTCGGTGGTCACCGTGATAGTGCTGGCCAGCTTCGTGCTGCCGCGATTCAAGGAATTCTTCGCCAGCCTGCACGCCACGCTGCCACTGCCGACCCGGATGCTGCTGGCCGTCACCGACTTCCTCGGCGCATGGTGGTGGGCGCTGGCCATCGGCCTGGGCTCGCTCGCGCTGCTGATCTTCGCCGTCACCCGGACCCGGCGCGGGCGCTACGCCCGGGACCGGTTGTTCCTGGCGGTGCCGGTGCTCGGCGGGACGATCCAGTTCGCGCTGGTGGAGCGGTTCTGCCGGATCCTGTCGTCGATGGTGAGCGCCGGCGTGCAACTGCCGGAAGCGCTGCGGGTGGCCACCGGATCGCTGCCGAACCTGGTCTTCCGCCGCTCACTCGGCGAGGCCCGCGAGGCGTTGCTGGAGGGTGCCGGGCTGGCCCGGCCGCTGGCCGCCACCGGGCTGTTCCCGAGCACCGCCGCGCAGATGATGCGGGTCGGTGAGGACACCGGCACGCTGGACGCCCAGCTCGAGGTCACCGCGCAGTACTACGAGGGCGAGCTGGACTACAAGCTCAAGAAGCTGATCGGCCTGTTCGAGCCGGCCGTCATCATCGTGATGGGCATCGTCGTCGGCTTCGTCGCCGTCGCCCTGATTTCGGCGATGTACGGCATCTTCCGGCAGGTGCAGATCTGATGAAGCACACCGGGGGGCGGCACACGAGTGAGCGCGGCGAGTCGCTGGTCGAGGTGCTGATCGCGGTCGCGATCCTGGGCATCGCGGTCGTCGCGATCATGGGCGGCCTGACGACGAGCGTGCTGGTCTCGGACGTGCACCGCAAGCAGGCCACAGCCGGCACCGTGGTCCGCGCATATGCCGAGGCCATCGAGCACTCCGTTGCCGACGGCAACTACGTCGCCTGCGCGACCACCGGGTCGTACGCCTCGCCGGCCGGGTTCACCGTGCCGTCCGGGTATACCAAGTCCGTGGTCGCTGGGTCGATGCGGTACTGGAACGGCACAGGATGGCAGACCTCCTGCGCCACCGACAGCGGGGTGCAGCGGCTGCAGATCCAGGTCGCCAGTGACGACGGCCGGGCCACCGAGACCGTCATGGTCGTGCTCCGCAAACCCTGCCGGCTGGGGGACGCGCCATGCGCATGACAGCCACGTTCGTGCGAGCCGCGATCAACAGGCACCGCCGCCGCGGCGAGGCCGGGTTCACCCTGATCGAGCTGCTCGTGACCATCGTCATCCTCAGCGTGATCACGGTACCGCTGGCCGACGTGCTGGTCAGCTCGCTGCGTAACACCGGTACGACGTCCGACCGGCTCGACGTGTCGCACGACGCGCAGATCAGCTCGTCGTACTTCGCCCGCGACGTCGCCGCTGTCGGCATCCGCGACTACGACAACGTCGCCGCGAACTCGGTGGCCTTCAAGCAGTCGGTCCAGCTGAACGCGGCGTACGACGCCGGCGGCCACACCTGCGGCGACGCGAGCACCCCGGTCGCGGCGATCCGGCTGTTCGCGGACGCCTGGGACGCCACGCAGAACCCCGCGGTGCAGAACACCGACACCGTCGCCTACTACCTGAAGCCCGCCGGCGCGGTCTCCGAGCTGCACCGGATCAAGTGCGCCGGTCCGAGCACCACCCCGGCGTCCGACGTGGTGCTCGCGCACAACGTGAAGCCGGGCAGCGTCACGGTCACCTGCTCGTCGGACTGCGAGTCGGCGAACGTGCCGGAGCAGATCACGCTCAGCCTGGTGGCGACCAAGCCCTCGGTGGGCGACTACCCGATCACCCTGAACGGTCAGCGGAGGCAGTCATGAGGCGGCTCGGTACGGCGATCAGAGCGCGCCGGCGTGGCGAGGAGGGCGCAGCCCTGGTCCTCGTGCTGATCCTGATCACGGTGATCGCGCTCGCCATCGGGGCGCTGCTGAGCCGGACCGACACGGGCGTCCGCGTCACCGTCGGATTGCGCGAGCAGGCCGCCGCGACCTACGACGCCGACGGCGCGCTACAAGCCGCGATCAACAACCTGCGCAACAGCTCGTACAACGACAGCCCCGGCCAGAAGTGCTTCGGCTCCAGCAACACCCTGCAGCTGGACAGCTTCTACGGCGCCGACTCCGCCGCCGTGACCTGCGCCGCGGACCCGAAGAGGGTCCTCATCCAGTGCCCGTCACTCAGCCAGTGCAACCGCCCGGGTAACGCCATCCTGAGCCTGGGACGTGTGGCCGGTGAGGACGGCCTGCACATCGACCAGCCGACCGGCTCGACGTTCCGGGTGCACGGCAACATCTTCTCGAACTCCAACATCAACGTCTTCAACGGCGCCCTGAACACCAACGCGAGCGTCTGGGCGCGCACGACCTGCAGCGGTGTCATCCAGAGCACGCCGCCGCCGGACTGCAACTACGGCAGCACCGCCAACGTGCTCGGCGACGATCCCGGATATGCGCCGCTGGCAACGATCGCCGCGCTCCCGCACCGGTCGCTGCCGGCCTGCACCACGCCGAACTCGGTGATCCGGTTCCAGCCCGGCTACTACGACGACGCCTACGGGCTCACCAACATGATGGCCGGCAACAGCCCGTGCAGGAACAGCACCTGGTGGTTCCCGCCGGTGTACGACGGCAGTGGCAACGTCACCGGCACGGGCATCTACTACTTCGACTTCCACAACAGCGGCACGACCGCGAACCCGCTGCTGCAGTCGTCCGGCGGCAACGTCTGGACGCTGAACGACGGCAACCTGGTGGCCGGGACCCCGGTCAACGCCGCCGGCGCCGCGATCGCCGCCCCGCCGGTCCCGCCGACCATCCCGGGCTCGTGCGACAACCCGATCAAGAACGCCAACGCGGTCGGCGTGCAGTTCATTTTCGGCGGCGACAGCCGCTTCGAGATCAAGTCCGGCCAGGCCGAGCTCTGCGGCACCTACAACATCGACAGGCCTCCGGTCGCCCTGTACGGCCTGAGCTCCGGCTCGGCGACGACGACCTCGTGGACCGCCGGGAACGCCCTGACGATGACGGCCGTGGAGTCGGCCGGCCCGTACAGCAACCCGGACAGAGTCGCCGCCGCCGACGGGCAGGTCGCGACCTGGGCCAAGGCCGGCAACAACCAGGAGACGGGCTCCCTGACGGTCAAGGGCTACACGCCGCCGTCATCGATACCCGCCGGGTCCGTGCTGACCTCGGCGAAGCTCGTCGCCGTCCACGGGAACACGGCCGGCTCGACCCAGGACGACCTCAGCGTGACCATCAACCCGGCCGGCGGCACCCTGTTCACCGTCCCGGTGCCGTCGTACGCCGACAACGTGACACATTCCGACTCGATCGATGTCCTGCAGAACGGCACCGGCACGCTCGCCCGGCTCGTCTACGACGGCACGTTCAACGGCGCCAACCTCACGTACTCGGCCAAGGTCAAGCACCCGGGCACCGAGCAGGTCGACGCGCTACGGCTCGAGCTGACCTTCGTGCCGCCCGCCTTCCGGGCCAACAGCGGCTGCGCGACGAACACGCCGTACACCGGCGGCGGCAGCTCGGCCGCGACCTGCGCGTTGGTCAGCACGGTGAACAACAACGCGAACCAGTTCTACGTGCAGGGCACGACCTACGCGCCGGCCGCGGCGATCGACATCATCCTGAACAACGCCGCCGAGCAGGTCTTCCGGTTCGGGGTGGTCGCCCGGTCGGTCTGGGTCAAGGAGACCGGCAGCTTCTCGTACGGCGGCGTCGTGATCGAGGTGCCGGACGACTCGCCGGGCTTCGTGTTCAGCATGTACCTGACGGCCTACATCTGCCCCAACGCGTCGACCTGCACACCAGGCGGCCCGGGAGCGCTGAAGGCCAAGGTCGCGCTCGTCGACAGCAACCCGTCCACCCCCGTGCCCGGCCGCCGACAGGTCACGATCCTCAGCTGGACACGCCCGGGCTGACGAGGACCGCGAGCAGGGCGCCGGCGACGACGACGAAGCCGTACGGCAGTGGTGCGCGCCGGGCCCGGCGTCGTACGACGATCGCCGCCGTGACGACGCCCAGCGCGAGGATCACGGCGGCGCCGGTCAGCAGGGTCGTCCACGACAGGTAGGCGAGTACGCCGCCGGCCAGGCCGGCCGTCCGGACCTCGCCGGCCCGCGCTCCGGTCCGTCGTACGACGACGACCGCCAGCGCGCCGGCGGCCAGCGCGAGCGCGCCGAGACCGGCCCGGCCGAGCGGCCACCCGTCGGAGCGGAGCGCCGAGGCGGCCGTGAGCAGGACCGCGACCACGCCGTACGACGGGAGCACGATCGCGTCCGGGATGCGGCGCAGGTCGAGGTCGATCATGGCCAGCGCGATCCCGGCCGCGGTGAACCACAGGTACGCGGGCAGGGCCGCGGTCAGGTCCAGGGCGACCAGCCGCCAGGCCACCAGGCCGAACAGCACGCCCGTCGCTGCCTCGACCAGCGGGTAGCGGACGCTGATCGGGGCGCCGCAGTCGTAGCAGCGGCCGCGCAGCGCCAGCCAGCCGAGCACCGGGACGTTGTGCCGGCCGCGGATCGGGCGGCCGCACTTCGGGCAGTGCGAGCCGGGCGACGCCACCGACTCGCCGCGCGGCACGCGGTAGATGACGACGTTGAGGAACGACCCGACGGCGAGCCCGAGCAGTGTCACCAGCGCGGTCACGGCCACCAGCAGCACCATCCGCCACGCCTCCGTACCGCTGAGGGTCCCGGTCGAAACGGGACTTTAGTCCCAAACACTGAGAATTCTCGTAATGAAACCGGCTCCTGATCGATCTCTATTACAGAAGGTAATCAGCGAGTGCGATTCGCAGCGGCTTCGTCACAGAACGTAGCCGAGAGCGGGGGAAGATCATGACGCAGCCGATCCGGGTCGCCGTCGTCGACGGACACACCCTGACCCGATACGGCCTCGTCGGGCTGGTGTCGCAGAACCCGGACCTGGAGATCGTCGCGGAGATCGAGTGCGCCGCCGACGCCCCGGTCCGGATCGCGGCGGCCGAGCCCGACGTGGTCACCCTGGACGTCACGCTCCCGGACGGCGACGGCCTCCGGCTCGCCCGTGAGCTGCGCGACCGGTACCCGGACCTCGGCATCGTGCTGCTCACCTCCGACGGCCAGGACGACGTGCTGTTCCGGGCCCTGGAGACCGGGGTGTCGGCGTTCGTCACCAAGACCGCGCCGACCGGCGAGGTGCTCGCCGCCATCCGGCACGCCGCGGTCGCGGCCGCCTCGTTCACCGCTACCGGTCTCGCGCTCGCGCTGGCGCGCCGGGCCAACGCGGCGACCGGCGAGCGGCTGACGCTGAGCCCGCGCGAGCGGGAGGTGCTGGAGCTGCTCGGCCAGGGGTTCTCGGTGCCGGCGATCGCGCGCTCGATGTACGTCAGCCAGTCGACGGCCAAGACCTACGTCTCCCGGCTCTACGACAAGCTCGGCGCGTCCAACCGCGCCCAGGCGATCATGACGGCGCTGCGCCAGGGCCTGATCCAGAGCGGCCTGCCGACCCCCGCCTGACCGGCGTCCGAAGGACGGAATTACTGGTCCTACTAGTCCGCACTTCGAGAAATCTGTAACACAATAGATGTGCGGCACGATGAGCCGCATGTCACCTTGTGTGACCGCAAGGGCTTCGCATCGGTCCCCCCGTGCTGATGCGAAGCCCTCCGCGTTTTTCAGCTCAGGCCGTGTGCTCGAGGATCGCCGGTACGACGAGGTCCCAGCTGGACCGTGGAGGCGCCTCGTGGCCGACGCCGTCCAGCGGGACCAGCCGCGCGCCGGGGATCTCGCGCGTGAAGGCCTCCCCGTGTCCCAACGGGAACAGCGGGTCCTCGGTCCCGTGCAGCACCAGCGCCGGCACCGTGATCTCGCCGAGCCGTGAGCGGACGTCCGTCCCGCCCTCGAGGATCCAGTGGTTCGTCTGGCTCGCCTCGACATCCGTCGTACGGTCCACCATCCGCGCCGCGACCGCGCGCACCCTCGCCTCGTCGAACGGCAGCGAGCCGCTGAACCGTCGCACCCCCTCCACCAGGTGGTCGATCACCGCGTCCCGGTCGGACCAGTCCGGCACCGGCGGCGGGTCCGCGAACGACGCGAGCAACCGGTCGGCGATCGGCGGCAGCCCGTTCTCGTCGTTGCCCGGGCCGCCCGGGCTGGTGGCGACGAGCGTGACCGACACGACCCGGTCCGGGTGCAGCACCACAGCCTGCTGGACGATGCCACCGCCCATCGAGATGCCGACCAGGTGCGCCCGGGCGATCCCGAGCGCGTCGAGCAGGCCGACCGCGTCATCGACGAGATCGTCGAACCGGTACGACGGGGCGCCCGGCGGTGAGGTGACGGAGCGGCCGGTGTCGCGCAGGTCGTACCGGATCACGAACCGGCCACCCTCCGCCAACCGCTCGCAGAACCCGGTCTCCCACCAGTCCATCGAGCTCGCCGCGCCCGCGACCAGCAGCACCGCCGGGTCGCCCGGGTCGCCGAACGTCTCGACGCACAGGTCCACGCCGTTCGCCCTGACCATTCGCTCCGTCATGCGTCCCGACGTTAGCCGGAGCGGCCGACAGACTTCTTCCGGCAGCGATGTCGATCCGGGCGCTGCCCGGTCGACGCGGTGGTGAAGGCAACCACCACCGCTTCGAAAGGACCTCGACCATGACCACGCAGACCGTCACCGCTCCCGTGACCACGACCTCCGCCACGGCCGCCCGCCGGCTGCTGACCGCCGGCATCCTGGCCGGGCCGGTGTTCGTCGTCACCTTCCTGGCGCAGGCCTTCACGCGCGAGGCGTTCGACATCACCCGGCACCCGGCCAGCCTGCTCGCGAACGGCGACCTGGGCTGGATCCAGACCACCAACTTCGTCGTCTCCGGCGCGCTGTGCATCGCGGCCGCCGTCGGCCTGCGCCGCACGATCACCGGCCGCGGCCGGAAGTGGGCGCCGCGGCTGCTCGCCCAGTACGGCGCCGGCCTGCTGCTGGCCGCGCTGTTCCCGGCCGACCCGGCGCAGGGCTTCCCGGCCGGTACGCCCGCCGACTACGCCGGGATCAGCCCGGCCGGTATCGGCCACATGTTCGCCGGCACCATCGGCTTCACCGGCTTGATCGCCCTGTGCTTCGTCCTGGCATCGCACTACCGCGGCACCGGCCGGACGGCCTTCGCCCGGTGGTCGACCGCCACCGGCACGATCTTCGCGCTGGCCTTCGCCGGCGTCATCGCCGGTGGCGGCGCCCGCCCGTCCATCGTCGCCTTCAGCACCGCCGTCATCCTCGCGTGGACCTGGCTCGCCGCCGTCTGCGCCACCACCCGCCGCTGACCCCGGTCATCCGGCGTGTGCCACCGGCCCCCGTACAGCGTCGTGCGGGGGTCAGCCTCACGGGTCCAGTGGTACCAGTTCCGCGCGCACGCCGAGCAGCCGCACCGGCCGGTCCAGCGGGAACCCGTCGAGCACCGCCAGCGCCGCCCGCGCCACCACGTCGCCGTCGGTCGTTGCCGACGGCAACTTACGGATCTTGGTCCGGGTGAAGAACGACGCGGTCCGCACGGTCACCGCGACCCGCTGTACCACCCGGCCCTCGCCGACCACCTCGGCGGTCACCTCCCGGGCGAGGTCCGCGACGTGCCGCTCGATGTCGGCACGCTCGGTCAGGTCGGCCGGGTAGGTCACCTGCTTCGACCGCGAGCGCGGCACCCACGGCTCGGCGTTGACCTGGTCGTCGCCGCGTCCCAGCGCGAGCATCCGGAACCAGCCGCCGGTCACCGGCCCGAACCGCCGCTTCAGCATGTCCACATCGGCCATCGCCAGCTCCCGCACGGTGTGCAGGCCGAGCTCGGCGAGGTTCCGCGCGGACTTCGTGCCGACACCCCACAGCGCGTCGGTCGGGCGGTCCCCCATCACCGGCATCCAGTTCTCGTCGGTGAACCGGAACACCCGCTCCGGCGACTCCTTCGCGAACCCGGTCGCCATCTTCGCCCGCTGCTTGTTGTCGCTGATTCCCACACAGCACGACAGCCCGGTCTGCTCGAGCACCGACGTCCGGATCCGCGCCGCCAGCGCCTCGGGGTCGGAGGTCGTCGTACCGACCACCGCCTCGTCCCAGCCCCACACCTCGACCACCACGCCGTCCAGCCCGCGCAGCACCGCCATCACCTCGGCCGACGCCGCGTCGTACGCCGGGTCGTCCTTCGCGAGGAACACCGCGTCGGGGCACCGGCGGGCGGCGGTCCGCATCGGCATCCCGGAGTGCACGCCGAACGCGCGGGCCTCGTACGACGCCCCCGCGACGACCGTGCGCGGCTGGTTCGGGTCCCCGGTGCCGCCGACCAGGACCGGGCGGCCGCGCAGCTCGGGCCGGCGCCGGATCTCCACGGCGCAGATGAACTGGTCCACGTCGACGTGCAGGATCCAGCCGGCCACCGCTCCATTGTGCTGGAGCGGAAAATGTTGCGGTGAACTCTGTCCCCCGGGGCGGATGCCGTTCGTCATCACGGTGAACAGCAGGAACCGACCAAGGAGGAACCATGCAGTACGCACTTCTGATCTACGTCGACCCGCACGCACAGGACGACGCGACCGACGAGGAGCGCCGCGCGGTCACCGCGGAGTACCTGGCGATCCGCGACGACGCCCGCGCCGTCGGCGGCGCCCACCTGCAGCCGGTGCACACCGCGACCACGATCCGGGTGCAGGACGGCTCCACACTGGTCACCGACGGGCCGTTCGCGGACACCAAGGAGGTGTTCGGCGGCTACTACGTCTTCGAGGCCGACGATCTGGACGCGGCGATCGAGGTGGCCTCCCGGATCCCCGCGGCCCGGATGGGCGGCGCGGTCGAGGTCCGGCCGCTGGTCGAGCTCCCGGTCAGGCAGTGATCGAGCAGGTCTTCCGCGACGAGTGGGGCCGGGTGCTGGCCTCACTCGTCGGCTACCTGCGCGACGTGGACCTGGCCGAGGAGGCCGTCCAGGAGGCGTTCGCCGTCGCGGCCGAGCGCTGGCCGCGCGACGGCATGCCGGCCAACCCCGCCGGCTGGCTGGTCCG
The DNA here is from genome assembly GCA_036506875.1 of Kribbellaceae bacterium. GTDB lineage: Bacteria > Actinomycetota > Actinomycetes > Propionibacteriales > Kribbellaceae > DASRHY01. The sequence goes on from DASXRB010000756.1 coordinate 10,181, forward strand.
GATCGCGCGCAACAAGGCCGTCGACCGGTTGCGCCGCGAGCGCACCCTGGCGGACAAGCTGCGGCAGCTCGGCGTACCGGAGGCGGCGGAGATGGAGCTCGACGACACCGCGACGATCCCGGACGAGCGGCTGGAGCTGGTGTTCACGTGCTGCCACCCGGCACTCGCGCTGGATGCGCAGGTCGCGCTGACCCTGCGCGCCCTCGGCGGGCTGACGACCGAGGAGATCGCGCGTGCGTTCCTGGTCACGCCGGACACGATGAAACGCCGGCTGAGCCGCGCGAAGGCGAAGGTCCGCGACGCCGGCATCCCGTTCGCGGTGCCCGCCGACCACCTGCTCCCCGACCGGCTCGCGGCCGTGCTCGCGGTCGTCTACCTCATCTTCAACGAGGGGTACGGCGGCCGGGCCGACCTGGCGGGCGAGGCCATCCGGCTGGGCACCGTTCTGGCCGACCTGATGCCGGACGAGCCCGAGGTACTCGGCCTGCTGGCGCTGATGCACTGCCACCATGCCCGCCGCCGGGCCCGGTTCGACGGTGACGAACTGGTGCTGCTGGAGGACCAGGACCGCTCGCTGTGGGACACCGCCGGGATCGCGACCGGCCGCGCGCTGCTGGACCGCGCGCTCGCCATCGGCGGCCGCGGACCGTACGTCCTGCAGGCCGCGGTCGTCTCGCTGCAGTGCGAGGACGAGGTCGACTGGCCGCAGGTCGTCCAGCTGTACGACGAGCTCGCGCGCATCACCCGCTCGGCCGTCGTCGAGCTCAACCGCGCGGTCGCGGTCGCGCAGGCGGGTGCACCCGGCGACGCGCTGCGGATCGTCGACGGTCTCGACCTGGACGACTACCGCTACAAGCACTCGACCCGCGCCGAGCTGCTGCGCCGCCTCGGCCGCACCGCCGAGGCCCGCGCGGCGTACACCCGCGCCGCCGGGCTCACCACGGACGACGCCGAGCAACGCTTCCTGCAAAGACGTCTCGGCGAGCTGTGAGACCGGTAACCATTGGCAGAAAGCGCAGCAGTCGCGTCATGCTCGTGTCGTACAGGCGTCTCACGGGCAGGTGACAC
>DASXRB010000757.1:0-3053 GCA_036506875.1 Kribbellaceae bacterium
CAACGCGGTCACCTGACGGCCGGCGTGCACCTGACCGGTTGTCCACAGGAACCACGAGATGCGACGAACGAACGGACAGTGTCGGTGGCCGACGGTAGCGTTCTCGTTGCGGGGGCGGCTCTTGGACGGGCTTCCTTCTCCTTCACCAGGCAAGTAGCGCGTCTGCTTCCCGTCCCCGCACCCATCACCTGCCGACCCCAGGGAGTGTGCGGATGCCGGACCAGCTCGCCGCCGTGCTGCTGCGCAGGCGCGGGCTGGTCGCGGTGGACCTGCTCGCGCCCGACGGCGGCGGACCGGCACCGCGGCCGCCGCGCCGGCGGCGCTGGCGGCGGCTGAAGCGGCACGACTCGGCCACGGTGACGGCGGTGCTCGAGGTGGAGCTGATCCACCGGGGGTACCTGCTGTCCGCGAGCCTGTACCGGCGCTGCGTGCGGCTGACGCCGGACCGGGTGAGCGCGCTCGGCGCCGCGCTGATCGAGCAGCTCGACGCGCTGCTCGGCGCCGACGTCGAGCACGTGCCGCTGTTCCAGGGCTTCCCCGACAGCGTCCCCGACGACGTCGAGGAGCTGTACGTCGACCGCATGTTCAGCGCACTGCTCCAGGAGTCCGCCCAGCCGTGCGTACTGTGCGGCGAGTCCGGCCACGAGGCCGTGCACCCCGTCTCACCGTGCGCGCACCTGGTCTGCCGGCTGTGCTGGGACGGCGCGGAGTACTCCGCGTGCCCGATCTGCCACCAGCGGATCGACCCGGACGACCCGTTCCTTCAGCCGACCGACCTCGCGCGGGACGACAAGAGGCGGCCGTCGCCGCCGGTGGAGCGGCTGCGGTTGCTGGTGCCGGCCGACGAGCCGCTGCTGGCCGCCGCCGAGGTCGCCTCGGCGATGCTGTCGCGGCAGACGCCGCTGGCCGCGCCGGACCTGGCCGACCTGACCGCGCTCGTCGACGCACTGCTGGCCGCCGGCGGGGTGCCGGGGTGGCTGCCGGACCCGATCCCGGTGCGGGAGACCCGGGCGGTGGTGCTGGCGCGGCTCCTCGACCGCTTCCCCGACGTGCTCGGGCGGCACGCGGACACCGCGACCGACGTCCTGCGGGTGCTGCACGTGCTGATGGACGCCGATCCGGGCCTGCGCGCGATGCCGGCGCGGCGCCGTTCGCTGCCGCGGGCGCTGCGCCGTACCGTCCTCGCCCGGCTGAACGCGCTGCCGATGCCGGCCCTGGTCGAGGACATTCTGCGGCACCGCGCCGCGTGGAAGAGGGTCGCGGAGAACCTGCACCCGTTCGAGTACGCCGCGCGCTTCCCGGTCGCGGCGGTTGCCTTCGCGGTGGTGCGAGGGGCCGACGTCACGGGGCGCGGTGCTGTCTGGCAGGCGATCCGCTCCGAGGCCGCCCGGCACCCTGAGCTGCGGCTGGACGGCGGACGGCTGCGGGCCACGACATTCGCCGGCCGGGTCGAGACCGCGCTGACCGCCGGGCGCCCGGCGCAGGCGCTGGACCTGCTGCGGGACCGCCCGGGCGAGCTGATGCGCCGCGTCGTACACCTGGCCCGGGTGCTGCCGCCGGACGACCGGCCCGACCTGGTCGACGCCGTCACCGAGGTCGCCTGCGACGTCTCGCCGTCGGTCCTGGTCGCCGTGCTCGGCCAGCTGCGCACACCGCCGGGCGGGGTGCGGCTGTTCTTCCCGCGCGGCGGTTCGGCACGGGTCTGGGTCACCGTGGACGACCGGGACGGCATCCCGTCGTACCTGGTGAACGAGCTCGTGTCGGTGCTCACCGGCGAGCTGCTGCGGCGGGCGGCGGCGCTGCCCCGGGTCGGCCGGGCGTTCCTCGACGAGCGACTGGACGACCTGGTCGCGCCCGGCTCGGAGCGCAACAGCTCGGCGACCCTGGTGCGGCTGACCCGCGGCAGCACCCAGCCGGTGCCGGCCGGGGACCAGCTGAGGCTGTTCCTGCACTGGCAGCAGCCGGCCGGGACGCGCGTCGACCTCGACCTGTCGGTCGCGATGTACGACGAGCACTGGGAGTTCTGCGGGCTGTGCGACTACACGACGCTGCGGTTCGCCGACGACGTGCTGGTGCACTCCGGTGACCTCACCTCGGCGCCCGCGCCGCTCGGCGCGTCGGAGTTCGTCGACATCGACACCGAGGCGGTCCGGGTCGCCGGCGGGCGATACCTGCTGCCGGTGGTGTTCAGCTACAACGACGTGCCGTTCGATCAGCTGGAGCGCGGGTTCGCCGGCGTGATGCGGCAGCCGGACGGGCTGTTCGACCCGCTCGCGGTGCGTCACCGGTTCGACCTCAGCGGGCCGGCGAAGATCCTGCTGCCGTTCGCGGTCGACCTGTGGTCACGCCGGCTGCGCTGGTACGACGTGAACCTGAGTGCGGCCGGCTACGGTCACAACCTGGACAAGTACGCCGTCGACCTGGCCCGGGTCGGGCTGTCGATGGAGGACGTGTACGAGGCCGCCGACCGGGTCAGCCTGTGGGAGCTGTCCTGCTGGCACGCGGCGGCACGGGCCGACGAGGTCGTCGTACGGGTCTCGGACGGGTCCCTGGTCTGCTACCGGCGCGGCGCGGCGGACCTGGCGTCGTTCGCGCGGCGCGTCGCCACCCGCCAGGAGCCCGACGCGCGCGCCGAACCGGGCGCCGCCGAGACCGCCGACCTGGTCGCGGTCGTCACCGGCGACGTCGAGCCGGCCCCCGGCGCCGAGGTCTTCGCCCTCCACCCCGGCTCCCTCGACCCCAACCGCGTCACCCTCGTAGACGCCGCCCACCTCCTGTCCACCCTCACCCCGGACGCCCGGGCGAGGCTGGCCCAGCCCTGACCTCATCCACTCATCGGGCCCTTCCGGCACGGCGTGTCGTCGTTCATCGGGCCCTTCCGACCAGCGCGGGGCGTCGGCGACAGCACGCCGCCGGCTGCGTGGAATGCAGCCGGCGGCGCTGGGCGGAGCGGGTCAAGGCGTCGATCGATGCCGCTTCCGCGTGGTCACGAGGGCCCGATCAACGGCGACACGCCGTGTCACAAGGACCCGATGAGCGGATCAGTAGACGCT
>DASXRB010000758.1:0-9515 GCA_036506875.1 Kribbellaceae bacterium
TCGGGACCTGGGGGAGGGGAGGCTCACCGCCCGTCAGGAGCGCCCATGTCTGAACAGCAACCACCGACCCCGAAGGTCCTCGCTGGCCTCGCCGCCCTGCTGATCGGCTTCATGGCTGCCTGCACCTCGGGCGGCAGCGACAAGCCCGCGCAAAGCGAGAAGACGACGTCGGCCTCGGTGAGCCCTGTCGCGAGCCCCACAGCGGCGATCACCCGCGAGGCAGCAGGCAAGCAGTACCTGGCGATCATCGGCCCCAGCAACGCCAAGGGCGACAAGTGCCTGGAGATCTCACGTTTCTACGACAACAACATCACCGACGCCAACCGGGCGAAGCTGACGATCTGCTACGGCGAACTCGGGAAACTCGAACGTGAGGCAACCGCAAAGCTGCGCACTGCACAGTGGCCGGATGAGGTGACGGCGGATGTCGAGAATGTCGCACGGTCGATAGATGCAAGCGCGTACGCGCACGAGCAGGCCGCGAAGGCGAAGACGGACCAGGAGCTGTTCGAGGTCCAGTTCCCGAAGGACGACGGCAGCGCCGATATCGTGCGCGCCCGGCTCGGCCTGCCCACCCGGAAGTAGTAGGCCCGAATGAGCCACCCGCGCCTGGCCGCAGTGCCCGAGCAGCCGCCGCGCGCCGTGCTCTACCTCCGCCAATCCGTGCACCGCGACGAGTCGATCTCCCTCGATCTCCAGGAGACCGCGAACCGCGACTACTGCGCGCGCCGCGGCTACGTCGTGACCGCGATCATCCGCGACCCCGGACGGTCCGGCCGCACGTTCAAACGCCGCCGGGTCGTCGAGGCGTTCGAGATGATCGAGCGGGGCGAGGCCGACGTCATCGTGCTGTGGCGATGGTCGCGCCTGTCACGCAAGCGCCTCGACTGGGCGATCGCCCTCGACCGGGTCGAGTCGATCGGCGGCCGGATCGAGTCATCGACCGAGCCGGCCGACGTCGCGACCGCCTCGGGCAGGTTGCAGCGCGGTGTGCTGGGCGAGTTCGCGGCGTTCCAGTCGGAGATGATCGGCGAGGGCTGGCGGGAGGCGCACGATCGGCGGACCGGTCTCGGTCTGCCCGCCAACGGCAAACCCCGCTGGGGCTACACCTACAACCACGATGCCGGCTTCGCGCCTGATCCGGTGACCGGGCCGGTGCTGGCCAGCCTGTACCGCCGGTACACGGCGGGAGAGTCCGCGGTTGTTCTCGCCGAGTGGCTGCGCGCCCACGGGTACCGCACCAGCCCCGGCTACAGCGCCAGCGCGACCGGCGGTGAGTGGACCTTCACCGCGCTGCTGCGGATGCTCGACCGCGGGTTCGGCGCCGGCCTCATCCTCCACCGCGGCCAGCTCCTCCCGGGCGCGCACGAGCCGGTCATCACCGAGGAGGAGTGGCAGGGGTACCTCGACCGGCGCGCCGAACGCCGCCGGCAGCCCTCCCGCAGCAAAGGCAGCTCCTACGCCCTGTCGGGGCTGGTGTTCTGCGCCCGCTGCGACCGGCCCATGTACCCGGGCCTGTACGGGCAGCGCCGCCAGCCCAAGTACCGGTGCGAAACTTCGGCGAAGCGCGGCAAGGCCGCCTGCCAGGGCGGGTACATCATGGCCGCCCTCATCGAAGCCGAGGTCCTGGCGTGGCTGCGCGGGCACGCCGACGACGTCGACAAGCGGACCGCGGCCATGGACGCGCTCCGCAGCCGGGCGCTCGTCGCGCAGCAGGACACCGCACGGCTGTCCCGCGAGATCCTCCGCCTCGACGAGGCCCTAACCCGGCTCACCCTCGACCGCGCCCTACACCCCGACGTCCCCGACCAGGTCCACGACGCCGCCCGCGCCGAGCTGCTCAACCGGCGGGCTGCCCTGGCCGGGCAGGTCGACGCCGCGAGCGTCGAGGCGCGCCGCCACGCCCGCCCAGACCCCGCGACCTTCCGCGGCCTCGCCACCGAGTGGCACACTCTGCCTGTCGGAGCCCGACGCGACACGCTCCGCACCCTCATCCGCAGCATCCAGGTCACCACTGGCCGGCCGCGCGGGACCATCGTCATCACCCCCACCTGGGCAGACGACTAGAAGCGGATGGCGGACAGTCACCGTGATGACGATCCGCTAACCGCGATCCCGCGCCGTCGGCCCCGAAAGGGGAACCGATGGCACCACACCCACCCTCACGCTGGCGCGTCTTCGTCGCCGCCGTCCTGATGTTCTTCGCTGGCTGCGCCCTGCCGGCGGCCTGCTCGCCGGGTAACCCGGCCGCGACCGCCGAGGCCGCAACGACCAGCAGCTGCACGCCCCGCACCGCAGGCGACGTGTACGGCATGTTCGAGGGCCTCAACAACCAGACCTGGTCCGGCGGCGACCAGGGCGCCTCCTACCGGGCGCGCAACGGCGCGGTGTACTGGCTGTGGGGCGACACGATCCTCGGCGCCGAGGACCAGCTGACGGGCGCCTACGAGCCCGGCATGCGGATGATCTCGAACAGCGTCCTCGTTCAGCGCGGCTGCGCCCTGACGCGCGCCACGAGCACCGAGACCGCGGTCCCGGACCGGCCCGACGGCGAGCGCTACTGGGCGCAGGACGCATTCGAGACCGGCGACGGCTACCTGTACGTCACGATGCAGCGGGTCCGGAACCTCGACGGCGGCGGTTTCAAGCCGACGGGCACGGAGATCGCGCGCTTCCAGTTGGGCTACGGCGACCAGCTCACGTTCGTCGACAAGCTGCCCACACCCACGGCCGGCCCGGAGGACGCCGACGTGCAGTGGGGCGGCACCGTCGTCACCGCCGGCGGCACCGTCTACGTGTACGGCTACCGGTGGATCAACGACCCCTACGCGCCACACCGGACGTACCTGGCGAAGGTCCCGGCCGTCCAGCTCGCCGACGTTGCCGCCTGGCGCTACTGGACAGGCGACACCTGGTCAGCCGACAAGACCGCCGCGGAGCCCATCTTGAAGACGCAGCTGTCGAGCGCCGCGATCATCAACGGCACATGGGTGCTGCTCCACAAGCCCTGGAACGGCTGGGGCAGCGAGGTGCGCGCCGAGACCGGCCCCAGCGCCAAGGGACCGTTCACGTCCCGCGTGGTGTTCGACAGCCCGGCCGGGACGACGCCGGCCGGGCTGCACTACGAAACCTACTGCCCGCAGCTGCACACCGCGCTGCCGATGGCCGGCGGCAAGACGCTGATCGGGATCAGCTGGAACGGCCCCGGGCACCCGCAGGATGCGGACCTGTACAAGCTGCGGTTCAGCGAGGTAACGCTGCCGTGAGCGCACGAGAGCCCGCCACTCCGGTGCTCTATCTCGACATCGATGGCACGGTCCGGCAGGGCAAGGACGACGCGCTCGGGCGCTTCGTCAATGGGCCGGAAGACGTCGTAGTCTTCCCCGAGGCCGTCGAGATGATGCGCCGCTGGAAGCACGGCGGCGGCCGGATCGTCGGCGTCAGCAACCAGGGCGGCATCGCGCTCGGCATCGTCACGATGGAACGCGTCGCTGCGGCGATGTCCGAGACGCACCGGCAGGCCGAGGAGCTCTTCGACACGATCGCCTGGTGCAGCCACCATCCTGATGCCACGGATCCGGAGTGGGCGCGCTGCTGGTGTCGCAAGCCGAAGGCGGGGCTGGTCATCGAGGCGGCGCTTGGTCTCGCCGCGCGCTACGGCGAAATGTACCCGCCGTACATGGGCCTCATGGTCGGTGACCGGCCGGAGGACGAGGAATGCGCCAACCTGGCTGGTCTCGACTTCCTGTGGGCACCCGAGTGGCGCGCTCAAGCCGGGGAAGGCGCGGGCTGTGACGGCGTCGCGTGACGTGCCCGGGGCGCCGCCCGGCGACAACCTAAGCAGGGAAGCTCTGGGCGTAGTTGAGCGCCACGCGGTCACCGACGGCAACGGCGCTCGTGACGACCAGGACCCGGCCGTCCCGTCCGCGTGTGATGCGTTCGATGCCGAGGACCGGGCTCCCCAGGTCCAGCGCCATCGTCTCGGCCTCGTCACGGGTGGGCATCCGCGCGGTGACGGTCTCGCGCACCGTCGCCGGCGGATGCCCGATGCTCGCGAGCGCCCGGTAGATGCCGCCGACCACCTTCGCCGGGCCGGCGAGCACGGTGCCGGTGACGAGCTCCAGCGGCAGCCAGGCGTGCTGAACCTGGCCGACCTGCTGCGCCGCGTACATGTGCTGTAGCCGAACGACGACGGCGGAGCCGGCCGGGATCTCCAGCTTGCCGGCGAGGCTGGCGCCGGCCGGGCCGACGTCAACCGAGACGAGTTCGGTGCGGCCGGGCACGCCTTCCTGCGCGCAGGCGGTCTCCCACGGGCCGCCGCCGGGGCCGGGTGCGAGGACGTCACGGTAGCGGTCGACCGGGAGCCTGACCGGGGTTCGGTCGCGCACCACGGTGCCGCGCCGTCGGATCGGGACCACGAGCCCTTCCGCTTGAAGAACGGACACGGCCTTCCTGATCGCGTTGCGGCCGAGGCCGTACCGCTCCATCAGCTCGGCTTCCTTGGGGATCGTCGTCCCGGCCTGGTAGTCGCCCCGGACGATGGCTGCGCGGAGTTCGTTGGCCACGTCTCGGTATCCGGTCGCGTTCACGCACGCCTCCCTCGTCTCCACTATAGGGGTGTCCCTATCGGGTGACGATACGCCCGGTTGCCCAGCGCGGCATCGATAGGGGCTCCCCAAATCTCAATAGGTACCCCTATAGAGGGGTCCCTATTGACAAACGTCGTGCATTGGACCACGCTCCGATACAGGCCCCTCTATGGGGGCCTGCAAGTTCCCCGGCGGCGGGTGCGGACCACCCGACGGCAGGTGAACAGCGGGCACGGCGGCACAGAAATCCCCGCACCGCCGCCGTGCCCGCCTCACGAACCCCCGGCGAGGGGTGCCCCGGGGCGGCCGGGAGCAGCCGGAAGGCTGGCCGCCCCGGGCCCATCGCACCCCTCGCCGGCGCTACCCGAGACGGAGGACCACGATGCACGGCAACGGCGAGGAGCACGACGACGCGGCGAGCCCGCGGCCGAGGAGACACGTGCGGGTCTGCGTGCCCGAGCCGGTCTGCCAGGCGTGCCTCACTCCCTGGCCGTGCGACACAGCGCGACCCTACGGCGCGACAGCCCGCGCCTCGGAATTCGGCTGGACCAGCGGCTCCGCCGGAACCGACCACGACGATGCCCGCTGACCCGTTCGGCCCCGAACTCGCGCTCGAGCTGGCGCGCTGCGCCCGCGCGCTGCACTGGCCGGAAACCGACGGAACATGCCGGCACTGCCCACCCGGCACACGGTGGCCCTGCTCGCACTTCGAGGGCGCGCAACGCGTCGTGCGTGTCCTCACCGCCATCGAGGCGCAGGCCGAGCCGGCCGGCTTCCTCCGCGGTGACGAGTACATCCAATCGGCGATCGCCGACATGCACGCCGCTGCGCGCCCCGGCCGGCCACACGATGACGGGGCGCCGCCCTGGCCGTAGACAGCAATGAGCGCCCCGCCCTTCCCGAAGGAAGAGCGGGGCGCTCGTAGGACTTTCTGTCAGAGGGTCATGCTAGGCGGTATCCGGCTGATCAGCAGCGCCGCCGCGATCAGGCACAACGCGGCCGAGCCGCGGTCCTTGGTCACCAGCGACCAGGCGAGCAGACCGGCGATCACGAGCGCCGTGACCACGACGATGGCCCCGTACACGACTCAGCCCCGCCCGGCAGCGACCAGGTTTACGCCTTCGCTGTTGCGCGGGCTTGCCAGCGGCGTGACCTTCGACCGTGCGCGCACCGTCGCGACGATCGTCGTCAGCAGGCTGACCACGGTGAGGACACCAGCGACAGCCTGCTGACCGGCGTCAGAGACCGTCGTCGCCTGATCCGGGGTCAGGTCGAGCACGCCGACCGCCACGAGCAAGCCGACGACGGTGGGGATCGCGGAGGACACCAGCGCGGCGATCGCGACTGGCTGGGGACGTCTCATGACAGGTTCCTTTCATCAATCCGTCATTCCGCGAGGCGGCGCTGCATCTCCCGGTTGTTGCGCTCAAGCTCGATGTTCTGCAATTCGAGCGCGTGGATGCGTTCCATGGACCTGCGGAGTTCCTGCGCGGTTTGGCGCCGTTCTTCGGCGAGTTCGCGGCGGAGTTCTGAGGTCTCGCTCCGGGCGGCCTTGACTTCCTCCTGGAGCTGGTCGACCAGCTGCATCGAGGACGCGACGTTCTTCTCCGCGGCGGTCACGATGAGGACGCGCCGGTTGCTGGGCAGCAGCAGCAGCGCGCCGACGCCGCCGGCGCACATCACGCCGAGCAGTGTCATGCCGGCGACGATCAGCTGCGTCACCTCCGGCGCCATCGCCCCTCCTGTCGCTGCCGCCAGCGGGCGGCGATCACAGGACGGACGATCTGCCACGCCTGGCATCCACACGCGACGCTGAACGCTGCGACGGTGAACGCGGTCCACGCTGCTGCGGCGCGGCCGGCCATTGCGAGCGCGGCAGCGTAACCCGCGGCCACGCCCGCCAGGGCGCACAGCCCGGCGCACTCCATGACCAGCGCGGCCGGCGCGGTGCGCCACAGCATGCCGGCCAGCGCGAGCCCGCCGCCGACGACGAGCACCACGGCCCAGGCGGTCGACAGCCAGTTGGGCAGCGCCGCCTCGATCTCCCGCGGCTGCGTGCGCCCGGCGAGGCTGCCGGCGCCGGCGGTGACGCACAGCCCGAGCAGGTAGATCGCGAGCGGGTGCCGGCGGCCGGGCATGCGGGCGGGGTTCATCAGCCGCAGCCGATCTCCGAGTCGGCGGCGAGGTCGGCCTTCTTCCGCCTGACACCGCCCGGGTCGTGAGGGCAGCCGTGGTACGACGCGTCGTAGTCGACCCACACGACGCGGTCGGCCAGCATCCCGAGGTTCTCCAGCTTGTCGTCACCGAGCGGCAGCCACTCGCGGGGCGGGCCGGCCGGGTACGAACCGTCGGGTCCGACCTGCACGGGGGAGCAGCGCGGGTAGATGTTGACCAGACCGCCGAGCAGCGACCACCGCACCCGGCACACGGGATCGTTGGGGGCGTTGCGGGACCATTCCCTTTCGGACAGGTTGGCCTGGATCCCGCGGCTCACTGACCAGAGCACGCCGTGCAGGCCGTCGCCGTACGGACGCAGCGATGGCACCTTGATCGCCCACGGTCCGATGAGCAGCACGGTGCGGGTGATGCCGCGCCGGATGAGCCTCAAGGCGTGGTCCCCGGTTCGGGATCGGCGACGCTGATCCGGATCCGGGTAAGCGCGTCGAGGAGCTCTGGGGTGAGGCGGTCGCCGAGCTGCTCGGCGAGGTACTGGGCGAGTTGATCCGGGTCGCTGGCCGGCAGCGCGGCGAGGAGTTCCTCGACCTGGTCGACCTCGCCGAGTACTACCTCGAGCTTCGTGGTCAGCGCGGCCACCTGGCGGCGCAGCGTCTCGGTGTTCAGCAGCGTGAACGCGAGCAGATCCACCATGGCGATGTCGGGCCGGATGCTGCTGTCCGCCGCGACGGCGCCCAGCGGCACCAGCCGGACCCGGTCGGTGAGCTCCATGTCTCCTCCTGCTCCTTCAAGCCCGGTGGCGGTCCATCCGGCCAGCAGACGGTGGTCGGCCAGCGCGGTCGAGCGGTAGATGCCGATGTGGGTCCAGGTGTCGTGGCCGCTGCCCTGGTACGGCACGCCGGCGGGCGCCCAGCCGGAGTCGTCGGACCAGTAGCGGACGTCGCGGCCGTCGTAGGAGCCGATGACCTCGGCGATGCCCCGGATGCGGTCCGCGGCGATCTCGGCGATGAGCCAGCGCAGCCACGCCCGGGAGGCCGGCCAGCCCATGCCGACGTCGATCGCGCAGCAGTAGTCGCCGACCGGGCGGTTGGCCGCGCCCTGCATGGAGTAGTCGGAGGCCGGCAGGCGGCCGGAGTTGATGTGATACCCGTACGTGTGGTTCGCGTCGCCGCAGATGCCGAGCAGCACCGCGCCGACCGCGCTCAGGCGGGGCACCTCGGCGAGCAGGCCCGGCGCGGGACTACCGGTGCCCATCTCAGGCGACCCTCTCAAGCTTGAGCAGCGAGCCCGCTCTGATGTTCGTGGCTGTGGCGTTGGAGGTGTTCTGCGCGGCCTGAACCTTCACGATCCCGGGGGTAGAGCCGATGGTGATGACTCCCCGCACCCGCAGGATCGTGGCGACGGACAGCGTGCCCGCCACAATCAGCGCGGTGGAGGTTTCCACACCGGTCGTGATCCACTCCACGGTGTGCGGGTACGAGCCGGTGATACCGACCGGTTTGCTCTCCGCATACTGGATATGGGTAGCGCCGGACGGAATGACAAATTGCGCCTTCAAGTCGGGCGTGTTCGACGCCGAATCGAAAATGATTTCGCATTCGAAGCGGTATTTCGCGTTCGCGACCACGGGAATTGTGAGGCCAGTAACGTCGTCGAGTGTCGTGTCGGACGTGTAAGCGATATCCGACGCCACGAATTTGGTAATGGTGACGAGCCGAAAGTCGAAAAGCGGATACCGCTCATCAACAATATTGCTGGGCACGGTCGCATTGTTCACCACGGTGAACTGCGCGAAAGGAATCTCCCACACGCCGCCCTCGGCCTGCGTCAGCGCGGGCGCCACGGGCGAGCCGGCCGGGGTGCCCTGCAGGTACTGCGACGTGACGGTGTTCCCGGACCGGTCCAAGCGCAGCACGATGCGGTCGATGCGCGAGTTGCCGGACGTGTTGCCCGGCACCGTGAACGCCTTGCTGGCGTCGTTGTTGTAGAAGAAGCCCTTCACCATCGCGTTCCCGGCGGCCTGCAACACCTGCAGGCCGGTCCCGGCGGTGATCTGGTTCGAGGTGGCCGAGGAGACCAGGTCAACGCCGTCGGTCTGCCACAGCCGCGCCATCTTCGACCAGCCGTCCTCCAGCACAGCGGAACCGGCGCCGGCGTCGAACGGGAAATAGGTCTCAGCCATACGCCCTCCTCTATTTCGCCGTGGCCTGGTATTGGTTTTGGGAGCCGAGCCGCCCGAATCGGCGGGTAAGGCGCGCGAATAGGCCGTCGGCGCCGGGCGGCAGGGCGCCTTCGGTGCCGACGAGCGGCTTGACTCGTTCGCCGTCGTCGGCGTCCCAGGTGATGCGGACCTCACGCACCACATCGACGATGGGTGTGCCCTCGATTTCGACTGTGACTTTGTCGCCGAGGTTGTATTCGCGGCCGAACCGCAGCAGCGGAATGTCGATGGGCGTCATCGACAGCGCGGTCTGCGGTCCGCCGTTCGCGAGGGCTTCGGTGCCGGCCTGCGCCACCTCGGTCAGGTCCGTGGTCTGCCGCTGGTCGGTGAAGGTTTCGATGCGTCGGCCCCAGGTCTGCTCCGGGGTGCTGGCACCGACCGGGTACTCGCGGAAGATGCGGGCGGTGCCGTCGCCGCCGGCGCCGATGATCGCCCGCGTCACCGTCGGAGCCACCGTCTCGTACGAGTACGCCCGCAGGTTCCCCAGGCCCACGCTGAACCTGGCCGACGGGGTGGTCACGGGCTGGTAG
>DASXRB010000759.1:0-8930 GCA_036506875.1 Kribbellaceae bacterium
GGTCATGATCTCGCGGTCGGACTCCGGCGCGTGCGCCATCACCTCGGCGAAGCCGCCGAGCGGGTCGGCCAGCATCTCCTCGTACGGCGCGGTGAGCAGCTCGCGCAGCCCGGCCTCGTCGCCCGCACGCGCGAGCCGGTACCCCTTGGCGTTCAGCTCGATCATCTGGTCGACCTCGTCCTCGACCGGCGGCGCGAAACCGGCGACGACGGTGGCCGCGCGGACCCGGTCCGGGTGCCGGGCGCAGAACGCGAGCACGTGCGGGCCGCCGCCGCTGCCGCCGGTCACGTACGCGGTGTCGATGCCGAGGTGGTCGAGCACGGCCGCGAGGTCGTCGGCGTGCTCGGCGAAGCCGCGGCCCGGTAGCCGGGTGGACCGGCCGAAGCCGGGGCGTTCGGTGACGATCGTCAGCAGGTTCCGCTCGGTCCACCGGGTGCGGTCGGCGCGCACGCCCCAGCGCGAGCCCGGCGTGCCCGGCATCCGCAGCACCGGCACCCCGTCGTCGGCGCCGGTCCGGGTCCAGGCCACCACCCGGCCGTCACGCCGGGTCAGCGACTCGTCCCGCACGTCGGCGAACACGTCCGCCACGGTCGAGGTGTCGTCGGTCATGCCAGCGACCATACGCGGGTACGACACCGCCGGCGTGTGATCTTGACTTCAAGCGAAGTTGAGCTGGCAGGGTGGATGCATGACGTTCACGCCTGAGGAGCTCGAGTACCTCAACGCGCAGGCGCTCGGCCGGCTGGCGACCGTGGCTCGCGACGGCACGGTCCACAACACCCCGGTCGGGTTCTTCGTGAACGCGGACGGCACGATCGACATCGGCGGCACGCGGATGGGCGAGACGAAGAAGTTCGCCAACGTGAAGGCCGACCCGAAGGTGTCGCTGGTCGTCGACGACCTGGCCTCGCGGGACCCGTGGACGGTACACGGGGTGGAGATCCGCGGTGAGGCCGAGGCGCTCGAGGACGCGGACCCGCCGATGGAGTGGTTCACCCGCCAGGTGATCCGGATCCACCCGAAACGGATCATCAGCTGGGGCCTCGGCGGCTCGATGCGCCCGACCGGGCGCAACGTGTCCTAGTGTCTTGCGCCGGGACACTGGAGATCGAGCGTCATCAGGTGCAGCGTGCGCGGGTCCCCGCGCGACCCGTCCGGTGTCATGCCGTTTTCAGCTGGGCAGCGTCCAGCGCTGGTTGGTGCCGCCGTGGCAGGCCCAGAGGATGAGCCGGGTGCCGTTGGCCGACGAGCCGCCCTCGGCGTCGAGGCACAGACCGGACTTCGCGTTGCGCAGGGTGCCGTCGGCGTACGGCGTCCACTGCTGCGCCGGCGTGCCGTTGCAGTCCCAGATCTGCACGACGGTGCCGTTGGTGGTGCCGCCGTTGCGGGCGTCCATGCACTTGCCGAACGCGCGCAGCGTCTTGTCGCCGGGCACGGACCAGGCCTGCGCGGCGGTGCCGTTGCAGCTGTAGAGCTGCAGGCCGGTGCCGCTGGTGGAGTTGCCGTTCGTGACGTCGACGCACTTGCCGCCGGTGCCGGTGATCGGGCCGTACGGGATGGCCGGCAGCGTGTCGCGGACCTTCGCGGCCAGCTGGTACGGGTCGCCGGACGGCGTCGTGGCGTAGGCCTTGGTCTGCTTGTTCCAGCCGTCCTCGACGGCGAACCAGTCGATCGTCGCCGGCGCGGTCCCGGTGGCGAGAGCGGTGTCGAGGCTGTCCAGGTACTTCGTCCAGCGCATCGCGTAGAAGTCCGCGACCAGCCCGGACAGCTCGCGGTTCGCGTAGTCGTGCAGGCCGCCGCTGTCGCTGCCGGAGCGCGGGCCCCAAGTGGTCATGATCGACCGCGCGTCGTACTCGAGCGTCGCCTTCTCCGCGGTGTCGGCACCCCAGGTCTTCGCGCCCTCCAGCCACGGGCCGAGCAGGTAGTGCGCGTCACTCGCCAGCAGCTGGTCGAGCAACGCCAGGTCGTTCTTCCACTCCGCCGCCAGGGCACGGAACGACGTCAGGTCGCCGGCGTCGTACGCGGCTTTGATCTTGGGCAGCAGTACCCGGGAGCGGTTCGCGAGCGCCTGCCGGGCGACGGTGACCACGTCGTACCGGTAGGCGTCGCTGTCGCGCTTGGCAGCGTCGACGGCGAGCAGCTCGTTCAGGGCCTTCTGCACGGTGGCCGCGTCGTACCGCATGAAGCCCGGGGACCAGCTCGCGGCGCTCGTCACGGTGAGGCCGGGACGGGCCGCGAACAGGCTGTCCTGCGGCTCGCTCCCCGACTCGGACGGCATCGAGTACGGGCCGCGGCGCAACACCTCCCACGCGGCGGCGGCGTGCGCGTCGTACCCGCCGTAGCGCCGCGCGGCGTAGTCGGAGAACCACTGCGTCCGGTCCAGCGGCCCGGTGCGCCAGGCCAGCTCCATGAACAGCTCGAACGTGGCCGGGTCGGTGCCGGTCCCCTCGGGCAGGTAGGCGATGCCCTTCAGCGCGCTGCCGGTCTTGGTGCGCCAGGCCTCGAAGCGGGTCGCCCAGACGCCGGTATTGGCGCCGATCGTGGTGTGGCCGCCGAAGTTCGGGATGGTGCCGAACGCGTACGGCGTGCCCTTCCAGGTGGTCTCGCGGTCGAGGTTGTCGTACCGGTCGGACAGCCCGTCGACGATGAACAGCCGGTCGTGCGCGACGTTGTCGATGATCTCGGCGCGCGGGTTGTTCTGCCAGCCGAGCAGCACCCAGGTCGCACCCGGCCGGGCGGTGTCGAGCGCGGTGAAGACCGCCTTGGCCGCCGCGCCGACGTTCACGTCACCGGGGTCGCCGCCCTCGTGCAGCAGATCCATCTTGTACGACGACGAGTCGCCGACCGTCAGCTTCTGATGCCGGTAGAACGCCTCGGCCACCTTCGGGAACATCACGTTCGTCGGGTCCAGCCAGTCCGGCCGGGTGAAGCCGACCCAGGTACCCTGCGGGACCACCTTCGCGGTCGGGTTCTTGGTGGTGAAGTTCGGCGGGACGGTGCCGAAGTAGCCGGGCAGCACCGGCGTCATGCCGAGCTCCTTCAGCCGGTCCACGATCTTGCGGCCCAGTGCGGCGCGGGCGGTGACCAGCTGTTCGGAGACCGGCCCGCCGAACGACGACATGTTCTGCAGCAGCCACCACGGCTGGTGGGCCGCACCCGGGATCCAGGACAGCAGCTCGGACGTGGAGTAGCCGAACTCCTGCAGGGCGCCGAGGTACGCTGCGTCCGCCCCCATCTGGACGAAGACCTCGTTCGCACCGTGCAGGGCGAGGACGTCGATCTGCCGCTCGAACGCGACCCAGTCCCGGTACGCGCCGGAGTAACCGTCGTCGGTGTCGTTCAGTGCGAACCGGTGCGGGACGGCGGCGGACCGGGTGACGGCCGACGCCGGGGCCGGCAGCGTGGCGGGCAGCTTCGCGGTGCTGGTGCCGGGCCAGCCGATGTCGGCTTTGGCCGTGTACTTGAGGTACCAGCCGACGCCGGTGAGGAGGACGGCGTTCGACGTGCCCTCGACACGGATGGCGCCGGCGGTGCCGGACACGGAGAAGTAGTCGCCGGTCGACGGGCGGCTGACGCCGACGAGGGTGAACTGGGCGGCGTGCTGCGGGAGCATCCGGGCCAGGGCGGCCGCGGCCGGCGCCGTGTCGAACACACCGGCGGCGTCGGCACGGCCGGGTACGAAGGGCAGCAGCATGGCGGTGAGGGCGATCGGGAGCAAGCGTCGCATCATGGTTGACCTCGGGCGGTGAGACAAGCAACTTTTGACGGGCAGGCGTTTATTAACGAACCGTTCGATATTCTGCGCGAGCGTGTGCGGATGTCAAGAGTTCGACGACGTTTCGAGCATTGAAGGAGGCTGACGCGTGGCGATGGGCAGCGCTGCGACCGGGCCGCACGTCCTGCGCCGGATCAACGCCGAGGCGGTGCTGGCCGTGCTGCGTGACGCCGGCGACGGCTCGGCGCGGGTGGCCGACGTCGTGCTCGCGACCGGGTTGTCGCGGCCGGCCGTGACCCGTGCGATCGCCGCGCTCGCCGGCGCCGGCGTGGTCGAGTACGCCGGGCCCGAGACGGCCCAGGTCGGCCGCCCGGCGGTCCGGGCCCGGTTCCGCGGCGAGCTGGGTCACGTCGCCGGCATCGACATCGGCCCGCACACGCTCCAGGTGAGCATCGCCGACCTGGCCGGCACGGTGCTGGCGACCACGCAGCGCACCGTCGACGCGTCCGCGACGGGGCCCGACCTGGTCCTGCTGCTGCACTCCACGCTGGCCGAGACCGCCGCGGCGGCCGGCGTCGCGGTGGCCGGCCTGTGGGCGGTCGGCGTCGGCACGCCCGGCATCGTCGACCACGAGCGCGGGGAGGTGACGCTCGCGCCCAGCATCCCGGGCTGGGCCGGCATCCCGCTGCTCGCCGAGCTGCGCAAGCGGCTGGGCTGCCCCGTGCTGCTGGACAACGACGTGAACCTGGCGGTGCTCGCCGAGCGCTGGCGGGGCGAGGCCAGCGACAACCTGGTGTACGTGCACTGGGGCGAGCGGATCGGCTCGGGCATCGTCATCGACGGCAAGCCGTACCGGGGCGCCACCTCGGCGGCCGGCGAGCTCGGCTTCGTCGACCTGGTCAGTGACCCCGACGCCGCGCCGGCCCCGGTCCGGGACCGGCTCGGGCCGTTCGAGCGCCTGGCCGGCGCCCGTGCCATCCATCAGCTCGCCCTCGAGTCCGCCGCCCCGGACCTCGCCGGGCGGCTGCGCGCCGGCACCGGCATCACCCCGCTGTTCGACGCCGCCCGGGACGGCGACGCCGCCGCGCTCGCGGTCGTCGACACCGTCGCGGCCCGGTTCGCGCGCGGCCTGGCCGCGCTGCTGCTGATCCTCGACCCCGGCCGGATCGTCGTCGGCGGCGGCGTCTCCCGTGCCGGCGACGTGCTGTTCGACGCGGTCCGCCGGCATCTCGCACAGCTCGTGCTGATGCCGGCGGACCTGCGCGTCTCCTCGCTCGGCGACCGAGCCGTCGTGCTCGGCGCGGTCCGCCTCGCCCTCGACACCGCGGACGAACGGCTGCTCACCCTCGTCCGCGGCTGAACCGGCACTGGGTCAGCAGCCCCAGTGGCCGGCGATCGACGTGACCTCGTACAGCGCGCGCCACGTCTTCGGCCCGACGATGCCGCTGGGCTTGATCCCCACCGCGCGCTGGAACTGCTTCACCACCGCCTGCGTCTTCGGCCCGTACGACCCTTCGTCGATCCAGTCGTAGCTCTGCGCCACCCGCTGCAGAACCTCGCTGAGCGCCTGGACGTGGCGCTCGTCGCGGTCCCCCGGCCGGACCACGAAGCCCGGCACGTACCGCATCATGACGCCGTTGCCGGTCAGGTCCCACGGCTGCGACCCGACCAGCTTGTGCCACGTCTTCGAGCCGACGATGCCACTGGCCCTGATGTGGTTCATGCGCTGGTAGGACTTCACCGCGGCCAGCGTCTTCGGCCCGTAGTACCCGGTTCCGCGCAGCTTGTACCCGTGCTCCTTGAGCTCCAGCTGCAGCCCGAGCACGTACATGCTGCGCTCGCCGTACCGCACCTGCGGCAGGCTGTGCGCCAGGTGGTCCGACCGGCTCGGGTCCTCACCACAGGCCATGGCCGGGCTCGCCCCCGTCACCGCGCCGAGCCCGACCAGTCCGCTGCAGACCATGGCCAGTGCCGCAACCCGCGCGGCCACCTTCCGTACGAACATCGTGTTCCTCCCTCCATCGGCTCGCCCCCCGGTGTGGCGATGTCATGCGTTGGACGCCGCCGGGCGCAGAAAGTTGGCCACACAACATCACGGCTGTGTACCATCACAGACGTGATCAGTACGCGTCGTACCCAGTGGTGGCCCGCCTGACGGCGGACCTCCCAGTCGCGTACCCACGCAACCACCAGGCCGCCTCGCCGAGGCGGCCTTTTCGTTGCGTAGGAGGGCCTTCCTCAGGCGGGGCAACCCATCACAGGAAGGACCACGACCATGGTCTCGGTATCAGGCATCACCCCGTCCGGGCGGCTGACGCTCGGCAACCACCTCGGCGCGCTGCGCCGGTTCGCGTCCCGCGGCGACGCGAGCCAGGACTTCTTCTTCGTCGCCGACCTGCACGCGATGACGACCAGGCACGACCCGCGCCGGCTCAGATCGCTGACCCGGGAGACCGCGCTGCTGATGCTCGCCGCCGGCTTGCCGGAGGCAACGGTCTTCGTACAGTCCCAGGTCCCGGCGCACGCGCAGCTCGGCTACCTGCTGGAGTGCACGGCGTACGTCGGCGAGCTGTCCCGGATGATCCAGTTCAAGCAGAAGGGCAGGGACCGCCCGATGACCCGGGCGTCGCTGCTCACCTACCCGTGCCTGATGGCCGCCGACATCCTGCTGTACGGCGCCGACCGGGTGCCGGTGGGCGGCGACCAGGACCAGCACGTCGAGCTGGCCCGCGACGTGGCGATCCGGTTCAACCGCGAGTACGGCGAGACCTTCGTCGTACCCGAGCTCCACAAGGCGGCGCTGGCCGCGCGGATCAAGGACCTGCAGACGCCGACGGCGAAGATGAGCAAGTCCGACGCCGACGACGCCATCGGCGTGATCCGGCTGCTCGACCCGGTCGACGTGATCCGCCGCCAGGTGATGCGCGCGGTCACCGACTCCGACAACGAGGTCCGCTACGACGAGGAGGCCAAGCCGGGGGTCACGAACCTGCTGGAGATCCTGGCGAGCTGCACGGACGGTGATCCGCGCGAGCTGGCGGCGTCGTACACGTCGTACGGCGAGCTGAAGCGGGACGTGGCGGACGCGGTGGTCGCGGTGATCGAGCCGCTGCAGAAGCGGTACGCCGACCTGGCGCGCGACGCGGGCGAGGTCGAGCGCATCCTCGCCGCCGGCCGCGACCGCGCCATCAAGGCCTCCGCGCCCACCCTGGCCCGCGCCGCGGCCGCGATGGGCCTGGGCGGCCAGGTCAGGTGAGTCCCGCGGAGGCATGATGGCTCGCACACCCGGACAGGAGGAGGCGGCGATGAACGGCGATGGTTTCGTGCTGCGGGCGGTGGGGCGGGTCGAGTCGCCGCTGACGGATCCGGACGCGGCACCGAAGCAGGGCGACGAAGGATCGCCCGAGGCATGGCTGGTGTTCGACGAGGAGTACGCCGAAGCGGCCCGCGACCTGACAGCGGGCAGCGACGTCCTGGTGCTGACCTGGCTCGACCGCGCCGCCCGCGACGTGCTCACCGTGCACCCGCGCGGCGACGCCAGCCGTCCGGAACAAGGCGTGTTCAGCACCCGCTCCCCGCACCGCCCGAACCCGATCGGCCTGCACCGCGTCGGCATCCTGGAGGTCGACGGCCTCCGCCTGAAGGTCCGCGACCTCGAAGCCCTCGACAGCACCCCGATCCTCGACGTCAAGCCGGTGCTCGACCCCGGCACGGAGCGCTGACGCCGGCGGTCCTACTCGGCCGCGAGTGCGCGGGAGCGGTCGCGGGCGGCTTCCATCGCGGAGAGGAAGGCGGCGCGGACCTTGTGGTCCTCGAGCTCGCGGATCGCGGCCGCCGTCGTACCGCCCGGTGAGGTGACGCGCTCACGCAGCACCACCGGGTGCTCGCCGGTCTCGCGCAACAGCTTGCCGGAGCCGACGACGGTCTGGACGACGAGCTCGGTGGCGGTGGCCCGCGGCAGGCCCAGGTGCACGCCGGCCTCGATCATCGCCTCGACGACGAAGAACAGGTACGCCGGACCGCTGCCGGAGATCGCCGTCACCGCGTCCTGCTGCTTCTCCGGGACCCGGACGACCTTGCCGGTCGCGCTGAGCAGGCCCTCGGCGAGCTCGAGGTGCTGCTCGTCGCAGTGCGCGCCGGGCGAGATCGCGGCCATGCCCTCGTCGACCAGCGCCGGCGTGTTCGGCATCACCCGGACCACCGCGACGCCGGCCGGCAGCCGGGACTCGATGAAGTTCGTCGTGATCCCGGCCGCGAGCGACACCACGAGCTGACCGGGGTGGACGACGCCGCCGATCTCGGTCAGCAGATCGGGCATGTCCTGCGGCTTGACCACCAGCACCAGCGTGTCGGCCTTCGCGGCCGCGTCGGCGTTGCCGACGACGTCGACGCCGTACCGCTCGCGCAGCTCGTCGGCCCGTTCGGCACGACGCTCGGTGATCAGCAGATCCTCGGCACGCCGGCCGGCCCGGAGCAGCCCGGACAGCAGCGTCTCGCCCATCACGCCGGCGCCGAGGATGGCGACCTGGCCCTTGGCTGTCATGGGCTCAGCGTACGATCCCGGGCCCGCTCCGCACCGTCACGTCCGCGAACCGGTCACCCGGCCGCGCCGAAGCGGCCTCACCGGCCCTTGTCGCAGGCGACGCCGTCACCGTCCGGGTCGAGCTCGGGCCGGTAGCCCGGCTGCCCGCGCAGCAGCGGTGCGGCGCCCGCGGCGCGGACCGCTCCGCAGTTCTTGTAGTAGACCTTCGACACCGTGCCGGTCGGCACGGTGGTCGGCGCGATCGTCACCGGCAGGCTCGGCGTGAGGGTCGGCGTCGGGATGCCGATGGTGGTCGGCGAACCGCTCGGTGTCGCGGCCGGCGTGTCCGTCGGGGAGCCGGGCGGCACCGTCGAGGAGAACGGCGTGCTGCCGTCGGTCGGCATGCCGTCCGACGGCACGGCCGAGTCCGAGCTGCCCGGATCCTGCAACGTGCTGCCGTCGCCGGCCACGCCCGACCGCCCGGCCACCGGCTCACCGCCGCCCGAGAACGGGCCGCAGGACACCAGCAGGACGAGCGCCAGCAGCACGCCCGTGCCGCCGTACAGCCAGCCGCGGCTGACGCCGCCGTACCGGCCGATCGGCCCGAGCACGCGGCGGCCGTTCTCGTTCACCCAGAACGACCAGTCCGGCGGCGCGGGCGGCCAGGTCTCGTGCGGAACCCAGCCCTTCGGC
>DASXRB010000760.1:0-5508 GCA_036506875.1 Kribbellaceae bacterium
CGAGCTGTTCGCTCTGGCCACGCAGGGGAAGCTGGCCGAGGCGAAGGCCCTCTACGAGCCGCTGGTGGCTGCGTTCCGGTGGGACTCGCGGACCGAGTTCGTGCAGGCGATCAAGTTCGGGATGGACTACGTCGGCCGGTACGGCGGCCCGTCCCGCCCGCCGCGCGGCCCGCTGTCCGAGACCCAGCGCGAGCTGCTGGAAGCCGACATGCGCAAGGCCGTCGAGTACCTGCGCGCGCACCACGAGGCGGCCTGACCATGCGCGCCTCGCGCTACTTCAGCGCCGTCGACTCGCACACGGAGGGGATGCCGACCCGCGTGATCACCGGCGGTGTCGGCACCGTCCCCGGCGACTCGATGGCCGAGAGAAGGACGTACTTCATCTCGCACCTGGACGACATCCGCCAGCTGCTGATGAACGAGCCGCGCGGCCACTCCGCGATGAGCGGCGCGATCCTCCAGCCGCCGACCACGGAAGACGCGGACTGGGGCGTGCTGTTCATCGAGGTCTCCGGCTGCCTGCCGATGTGCGGCCACGGCACGATCGGCGTCGCCACCGTCCTGGTCGAGACCGGCATGGTCGCCGTCACCGAGCCGGTCACCACGATCCGCCTCGAGGTGCCGGCCGGCCTGGTCACCGCGAGCGTCGCGGTGAAGGACGGCCACGCGGAGTCGGTCACGTTCGCCAACGTCGCGTCGTACTGCCACCAGCTGGACGCGACCGTCAAGGTGCCCGGCTTCGGCGAGGTCCGCTACGACCTGGCCTATGGCGGCAACTTCTACGCGATCGTCGAGCTCGACGACCTCGGTATCCCGTTCGGCACGGAGCACAAGCAGCAGCTGCAGGACGCCGGGCTGGCGATCATGGCCGCGATCAACGAGCACGACAAGCCGGTGCACCCGACGGACGAGCGGATCGCCGGCTGCAAGCACGTCTACCTGAAGGCGCCGGGAAGCACCGCCGAGCACTCCCGGCACGCGATGGCGATCCACCCGGGCTGGTTCGACCGCTCCCCGTGCGGCACCGGCACCTCGGCCCGGATGGCCCAGCTGCACGCCCGCGGCGAGCTTGCCGTCGGCGACGACTTCGTCAACGAGTCGCTGATCGGCAGCCGGTTCACCGGCCGCCTCACCGGTACGACGACGGTCGGCGACCGCGACGCCGTGCTGCCGCAGATCACCGGCCGTGCCTGGATCACCGGCATGGGCCAGTACCTGCTCGACCCGACCGACCCGTACCCGAGGGGGTTCGTCCTGTGACCCGTATCGTCTCCACTTCCCCGCAGGCGCCGTCCGACGTCGTCACCGACGTCCCGGCGACCACCGCCGCGGACGTCGCGGCCGCGGCCGACGCCGCCCGCGCCGCCCAGCGCGACTGGGCCGCGACCCCGGCACCCCAGCGGTCCGCCGCCCTCACCGCGTTCGCCGACGCGGTGTCGCGCTCCGCGCAGGACCTGGCCGCGCTGGTCGTCCGCGAGGTCGGCAAGCCGGTGACCGAGGCGGTCGGCGAGGTGGCCCGCACGGTGGCGATCCTGCGCTACTACGCCCAGCAGGCGCTCGACCCGCTCGGCGAGACCTATCCCCCGGCGACGGGCGGGCTGTCGTTCACGGTACGACGCCCGCGCGGCGTCGCCGGCCTGATCACGCCCTGGAACTTCCCGCTGGCCATCCCGGTCTGGAAGACCGCACCGGCCCTTGCCTTCGGCAACAGCGTGCTGGTCAAGCCGTCCCCGGACGCCACCGGCTGCGCGCTCCGGCTGGCCGAGCTGGCCGCCGGCGTGCTGCCGGACGGCCTGTTCACGGTGCTGCCGGGCGGCGCGGAGACCGGTACGGCGCTGGTCGACCTCGCGGACGTCGTCTCGTTCACCGGCTCGGGGGCGGTCGGCCGGCAGGTCGCGGTCGCCGCCGCCACCCGCGGCATCGCGGCCCAGTGCGAGATGGGCGGCCTGTCCGCCTCCGTCGTGCTCGACGACGCGGACATCGCGGCGGTCGCGAAGCAGATCGCCTACGCCGCGATGGGTTTCGCCGGCCAGAAGTGCACCGCGACCAAGCGGATCATCGTCGCCGGGGACGACCGCCGCGAGGCCGAGTTCACCGACGCGCTGCGCACCGAGCTGGACGCGCTGATCTGCGGCGACCCGGCCGACGCCGGTGTCGCGGTCGGCCCGGTGATCAGCGCCGCCGCGGCGGAGAAGGTCCGCGACGCCGTCGCGGAGGCGGAGGCGGCCGGGGGCAAGGCGATCACCCGGGCCACGGACGGCGGTCCCGGCCATTTCGTCGTACCCACGATCGTCACCGGCCTGGAGCCGGACGACCCGCTGAACACCGACGAGGTGTTCGGCCCGGTGTGCACGCTCACCGCGGTACCGGACACCGCGACCGCGCTCGCGCTGGCCGACGCCACGTCGTACGGGATGGCCACCTCGCTCTACACGCACCGGCTCGACGTGGTGACCTCGTACGTCGAGACGACGCGGACCGGGATGGTCAAGGTGAACGCACCGACCACGGGCGTCGACTTCCACCTGCCGTTCGGCGGGGAGAAGGAGTCCGGGTACGGCGGCCGCGAGCAGGGCAAGGCCGCGCGCGACTTCTACACGTCGCTCCGCACCGTCCAGATCTCATAGGAGGGGCCACGAATGACCCAGGTCAGCAACGACGAACGCAACCTCGTGAAGCCGATCGACGCGCCCGGATTCTGCGAGTTCGTGCAGAAGGACTGGGGTCCGGCGGACCGCACCGTGAACCTGCCGGCCGGCCTGGCCGAGGCGTCGGCCGCGCACCGCGCCCGGCTGAGCGAGGCGCTGCCGGGCGTGCGGATCGCGCTCGCCGCAGGGCAGCCGAAGGTGCGGTCGAACGACACCGACTACGACTTCCGCCCGGACAGCGACTTCGTCTGGCTGACCGGCTGCCAGGCGCCCGGCGCGGTGCTCGTCATGCAGCCCGTCCCGGGCGGGCACGACGCCGAGCTGTTCCTGAGGCCGCCGGTCGGCCCGGGGCAGACGGACTTCTTCGCCAGCGCGCGTGACGGCGAGCTGTGGGTCGGCCCGGCGCCGGGTCTCGCGGAGTGGAGCGACGCGGTCGGCCTGCGCTGCCGGCCGCTCGACGAGCTGCCCGGCGCGCTCGGCGGCCAGTCACCGGCGATCTACGCACCGCCCGGCGTCGATCCGCTGCTCGACGCCCTGGCCGGGTCGACGCACGAGCAGGTGCTGACGCTGCGCCGTACCCTCTCGGAGCTGCGCCGGGTCAAGGACGACTGGGAGATCGAGCAGCTGCGGCGCGCCGTCGCCGCGACCGCGCTCGGCTTCAGCGACGTCGTCAGCGAGTTGCCCACGGCAATGACCGGCGGCGGCGAGCGCTGGCTGCAGGGCACGTTCGACCGGCGGGCGCGGACCGAGGGCAACGGCGTCGGCTACGCGACGATCATGGCCGCCGGGCCGCACGCGCCGGTGCTGCACTGGACCCGCAACGACGGCCCGGTGCCGCGCGACGGCCTGCTGCTGATGGACGCCGGGGTCGAGACCGACACGCTCTACACCGCCGACGTGACCCGCACGTTCCCGGTCGGCGGCACGTTCAGCGCCGCGCAACGACAGGTGTACGACGCGGTGCACGCGGCGCATGTCGCGGCGCTGGCCGAGGTCCGCCCGGGCCGTCCGTTCGCGGCGTTCTTCCACACGTCGTTCCGGATGATCGCGCAGACGCTGCACGACTGGGGGCTGCTGCCGGTCTCGGTCGACGAGGCGCTCAGCCCCGCCGGGCAGCAGCACCGGCGGTACATCTGCTGCGGTGTCGGGCACCACGTCGGGCTCGACGTGCACGACTGCTCGTCGGCGTCCCCGAGGGCCTACCACCAGGCGGACCTGGAGCCCGGGATGGTGATGGCGGTCGAGCCGGGGCTGTACTTCCACCCGAACGACCTCACGGTTCCGCCGGAGCTGCGAGGGACCGGCGTCCGGATCGAGGACAACGTGCTGGTCACCGCCGGCGGGTCCGAGGTGCTGTCGGCCGCGCTACCGATCACCGCGGACGGGCTCGAGCAGTGGGTGCGTCACGACCACTCCAGCACCACGCCGGCCCAGCCCGGCCCGACGTCGTGGAAGTAGGCGCTGGTCATCCCGGTGGTGTCACAGGCCAGGTCGTCGGACTCGATCGGCGCGGAGTCACCGGTCGCGCGGTAGTGCCGCACACAGCGGACCGGTAGCGACCGCCGGCTGAACTTCAGCTGCAGCAGGTAGCTCGGGACCGGGCCGCGGAGCACCCGGTAGTAGCCGGGTGACTCCGCGCCCGGCCCGGAGCGCACCTCGAAGGACAGCACATGCACCTCGCCCTCGGCCAGCCTGCGGTCGAACAGCAGCTCGGCGACGAGCATCTCCTGCTCGGAGTCGCGTCGCACCCGGCCCACCCGGCAGCCCTCGAACGCGACCAGCCGCACGTCCTCGATCCGGCTGCCGTCGTCCATCGCGGAGACCTCGACGAGCCGGTCCGGGCCGTGCGTCCGCGCCCGGACCGCGAGCCGGACGTGCACGCTGCGCTGGCGGCGCTCCGCGTCGTACGAGATCGTGTCGTGCTGGAACAGCCGGTCCAGGTCGGCGTTGACCCGGTTCGGCGTCGGGAACGGGCCGAGCTCGGTGAGCAGCGCGTCCGCCGCGACACCCCACGGCGCCCGCAGGTCCGCGAACGCCGGCACCTCGAACTCCCGGCCGCCGCGCTGACCTCGCTGTCCGGCCAGCGCCACCAGGCTGTCCCGCGGAAGCCGCAGCACCGACTCCAGCGCCCGCACCGTCTCGGTTGCCTGCGGCAACGACGGCTGGCGCACCCCGCGCTGCCAGTAGCTCAGGGTCGACTCCCCGACGCTCAGCCCGCGCTGCTCCAGATGCGCCCGGACCCGGGTCAGTGTCAGCCCGCTGTGGTCGATCGCCAGTCGCAGCGCGTCGTGGAACGCGCCCGACCGCAGCGCCTCGGCCAGCTCTGCCGGCAGGCTCGCCGCAGACGTCTGCTCGGGCACGGTCCGGTCCTTCCCACCCACGTGGAACGTTCACCGTACCAACGACAGGGGGTGCCCGACGGATGCTGATCATCGCATCGGCACACCGTCACTCAGTGCCGGGCGGTGCCGCGGTTGATCAGGATCCGCAGGTCGGCGAGTGCCGGCCGGTGCCGCTCCTCAGCAGGTACGGCGTCGGCCACGTGGCCGGCGATCTCGTACAGCGACTGGTTCTGGAACCGCTCCGGCAGCTCGATCAGGATGTAGAGCGCGAACCCGATGCCCTCGCCGACGTCGCCGTCGACCACCAGGCAGCGCGCCCGGTGCAGCTGCACCATCGCCATCTCCCGCGCCAGCTCCGGCGGGTAGAGGTCGAGGCTGCGCTGCTGGGCGTCGTACGCCTCCGTGCTGGCGCCGAGTTGGCTGAAGGCGTTGCTCTCGGTGTGCCGCAGGCGCACCTCCGGCCAGCCGAACAGCGACTGGTCGTCGGCGAGCAGGTCGGAGGGCATCGCCTCGGTCAG
>DASXRB010000761.1:0-2443 GCA_036506875.1 Kribbellaceae bacterium
GTGACTCACTGTCCGACGTGGTGGCCAAGGTCGCGTACGCCGATGAGCGGGCGGTCAAGGAGACCGCGCAGCAGCTCGACCCGGACGCACTGGCGAAGGTCGTGACCGCGGTCGCGGCGGCGCCGCGCGTCGACATCTACGGGCTGGGCGCCAGTGCCTTCGTCGCCATGGACCTGCAGCAGAAGCTGCACCGGATCCGGCGGGTGTCGTTCGCCTGGAGCGACGCGCACATCGCGCTGACGAGTGCCGCGTTGCTGGGGGAAGGCGACGTGGCGATCGGCATCTCGCACACCGGGACCACCGCCGAGGTCGTGGAGACCCTGGAGGAGGCCGCCAAGCACGGCGCGACCACCGTCGCGATCACGAACTACCCGCGGTCACCGGTCGCGCAGACCGCGCAGCTGCTGCTCACCACGGCGGCGCGCGAGACGACGTACCGGTCGGGCGCGATGGCCAGCCGGATCGCGCAGCTGATGGTGGTCGACTGCCTGTTCATCGGCGTCGCCCAGCAGGTGCTGCCGGACGCCCGCAAGGCGCTGGAGTCCACGTACAGCGCGGTGCGGGGGCACCACCTCAAGCACACAGGTGAATGATCGCCTCTTTGACAGTGCATTTTGTAGGAAAGTAACCTAGCGGTGTGATCTCGCCACCGACGGAAAGCCGCAACCCGAAGACGGTGGCGATCGACTCGCTCGGCACCGCCGAGATCCTCGAGCTCGTCAACGCCGAGGACGCCCGCGTGGCGGGCGCGGTGGCGGCGGTGATACCGCAGCTGGCTGAGGCGGTCGACGCCGCCGTGGAAGCCGTGCACGCGGGCGGCCGGGTGCACTACTTCGGTGCCGGTACGTCGGGACGGCTCGCGGTGCTCGACGCGGCCGAGCTGCTGCCGACGTTCCACGCCCCGCCGGACCTCGTGGTCGCGCACCACGCCGGCGGCGCCGAGGCGCTGCTGCGCGCCGTCGAGGGGGTCGAGGACTCCGAGGAGTCCGGTGCCGCCGACGCCGGTGAGGTTACCGAGCTCGACGTCGTACTCGGCCTGGCCGCGTCCGGGCGCACGCCGTACGTCGCCGGGGCGCTGCGGGCGGCGCGGGCGGTGGGCGCGACGACGGTGCTGGTGACCGCGAACCCGGACGCGCCGCTGAAGGAGCTCGCCGACATCGTGGTCGCCGCCGATACCGGCGCCGAGGTGATCGCCGGCTCGACCCGGCTGAAGGCCGGCAGCGCGCAGAAGATGATCCTGAACGGCTTCTCCACCACGCTGATGATCAAGCTCGGCCGCACCTGGTCGAACCTGATGGTCGACCTGGTCGCCACCAACAGCAAGCTGCGGGCCCGGATGCTGCGGATCCTGCAGGAGGCCACCGGCGCCGACGAGGAGGCGTGTGCGGCGGCCCTGGAGGCCGCGGACGGCGAGCTGAAGCCGGCGCTGGTGCACCTGCTCAGCGGCGCCGGCGTGACGCAGGCGCGCGCGGCCCTGCACGAGGCCGACGGCCGGGTCGCGGCCGCGCTCGCCGCGTTCGGCGCCAAGGCCTGACGAAAACCCGGTGCGCGCCGTGGCGCGGCGTGCCTAGGGTGCCGGTTGTGCAGGCACCGGAGCGGGTGGACCCGCTGGATTCCAAGGCTTTCGACGAGTGGTACGACGTGCATGCGGCGGCGCTCGCGTTCGGCCGGCCGTACCCGACGGAGATGACCCGGGACGAGACGCTGGTGGCGCTGACGTACGCGAACGAGTTCTGGGACAACGAGCTGTGGGTGGTCCGGGACGAGGCCGGCGCGGTCGTGGGAACGCTGAACGCGGAGCTGCCGCTGAAGGACAACACGAACGTGCTGTCGGTGCAGATCGGCGTACGCCCGGACCGGCGGCGGCGCGGCATCGGGTCCGCGCTGTTCGCGCAGGCGTCGAAGATTGCCGCAGGCAACGGCCGGACGGTGCTGCAGGCCGAGGTGGACGCGCCGATGAGCGGCGTGTCGCCGGGGTCGGAGTTCGCCCGGGCGTGCGGGTTCACGCTGGCGAACACGGAGGTGCACCGGGTCCTCGAGCTGCCGCTGAGCGAAGCGCTGCTCGATGAGCTGGCCGCCGAGGCGGCCGAACGCCACGAGGGCTACCGGATGGTGACCTGGCGGGACCGGTGTCCCGACGAGCTCGTCGACGCGTACGCCGAGCTGAACACGGTGTTCTCCGCCGAGGCGCCACTGGGCGAGCTGGAGTGGGAGCCCGAGCACTGGGACGCCGAGCGGGTCCGCTACCAGGAGGGCAAGGCACGGGAGCAGAAGCGGCGGACCTGGACCACCGTCGCGGTGGCCCCGGACGGCCGGCTCGCCGGACACACCCTGCTGGTCCTCCCGGACACCGACCCCGGCAAGGCCTACCAGCAGGCCACTGTGGTGATGCCGGCGCACCGCGGGCACCGGCTGGGCCTGGCGATGAAGGTCCGCAACCACC
>DASXRB010000762.1:0-2593 GCA_036506875.1 Kribbellaceae bacterium
AGGCGGCGAACCGCCAGGTCACCGCGGCCGACGTCGACGCACTCGCCACCCTCTTCGGCAAGGTCCTCCCGCTCGCGGTCGAGAGCCACGCGGGCGCCGAGCCGCTCGCCGGCACCTGGCTGATCTCGTGACCAGCCCCGCAAGAGCTGGAAACCCACTGGTGCCACGCCGGCCGAGCGGCGATGCTTGCGGACGTGCTGATCAGAGAAGCGACCGCGGACGACTGGCCCTCGATCTGGCCGTTCCTGCACGAGATCGTGGCGGCCGGCGAGACCTATCCGTACGACCGGGACCTGACCGAGGAGCAGTCGCGCGAGATCTGGATGATCCCGCCACCCGGTCGCGTGGTGGTCGCCGTCGACGACGACGGCACGGTGCTCGGTACCGCGAAGATGCACGCCAACCGGGGCGGCGGCGGGGCGCACGTCGCCACCGCGAGCTTCATGGTGGACCCGCGGCGCTCGAGGCGCGGCGTCGGGCGGGCGCTCGGTGAACACGTGCTGGACTGGGCCCGCGGCGCCGGCTTCCGCTCGATCCAGTTCAACGCGGTCGTCGAGACCAACACCCGCGCGGTCGAGCTGTGGAAGTCGATCGGCATGGAGATCATCGGCACGCTGCCCGAGGGCTTCCACCACCCGACCCACGGGTACGTCGGCCTGCACATCATGTACCGGCCGCTCTGACCCGCCCGAGGCCGGGCGGGCCGGAGCGCACCGTCAGCGCTTGCGGATGAGCGTGAGGCCGTCGCCGATCGGGATGATCACCACGTCGATCCGGTCGTCGGCGGCGACGTGGTCGTTGAACATCTTGACCGGCGGCTCGCGGTCCGGCGTGCCCACGACCCGGCCGTCCGCGAGGGTGTTGTCGACCAGGATGATCCCGCCGGTGCGCAGTCGCGGCAGCAGCTGCTCGTAGTAGTCGACGTACCCGGCCTTGTCGGCGTCCAGGAACGCCAGGTCGATCTCGTCGTGCGGCAGCTCGCGGACGGACTCGTGCGCGTCACCGATCCGCAGCTCGATGCGGTCCTCGACCCCTGCCTCGGCCCAGTACTTGCGGGCGATCGAGGTCCACTCCTCGCTGGAGTCCAGGCAGGTCAGCCGGCCGTCGTCCGCGAGCCCGCGGGCGATCGCCAGCGCGGAGAACCCGGTGAACGTGCCGATCTCGACCGCGTTCCGGGTGCCGTTCACCCGGGTCAGGATCGTCAGCAGCGCGGACTGCGACGGCGACGTCAGCATCTCCGCGACACCGCCCAGGGCCTCGGTCTCTTCCCGCAGCCTCAGGGCTACGTCGTCGAGCCGGGTGCTGTGCTCGACCATGTACGTGTGCAGCTCAGGGCTGATCGAGGTGATCTGCTCCCCCACCGTCGTACTCCTTCGTTCGTCATCGTTGTCAGCATCTTTTCTACATGGCGGCGCGACCGGCCGTCATACGGCCTGTAGTGTCGTGGGCTGTCCAGGCACCACCGGCCAGGCCACGGCCCGACGAGGAGAACCACAGTGAAGATCGCCGTCGCCGCGTCGATCGCGACCGACATCCTGATGACGTTCCCGGGCCGCTTCACCGAGCAGTTCGTCGCCGACCAGATGCACAAGGTGTCGCTGTCGTTCCTGGTCGACGACCTGGTCGTGCACCGCGGCGGGGTGGCGCCCAACATCTGCTACGGGATGGCGCAGCTGGGCCAGCCGTCGATCCTGGTCGGCTCGGTCGGCAAGGACTTCGGCGACTACCGCGCCGCCCTGGACGCGGCCGGCGTCGACACGTCGTACGTCCGGGTCTGCGAGGACCTGCACACCGCCCGCTTCACCTGTACGACCGACCTGGATGCGAACCAGATCGCGTCGTTCTACAGCGGCGCGATGGCGCAGGCCCGCGAGATCGACCTGAACGCCATCCACGAGGCGGCCGGCGGCCTGGACCTGGTGCTGATCGGCGCCGACGACCCGGAGGCGATGCTGCGGCACACCGAGGTCGCGCGCACGACGGGCATCCCGTTCGCGGCCGACCCGTCGCAGCAGCTGGCCCGGATCGACGGCGAGCAGATCCGCCGGCTGGTCGACGGCGCGGCGTACCTGCTGGGCAACGACTACGAGTCCGGCCTGCTACGGCAGAAGAGCGGCTGGAGCGACGCCGAGGTGCTGGACCGGGTCGCGATCCGGGTCACCACGCACGGCGCGGACGGTGTGGTCATCGAGTCCCGCGAGGGCATCCTGGCGAAGGTGCCGGCGGTGCCGACCCAGAGCCTGGCCGACCCGACCGGTGTCGGTGACGCGTTCAGGTCCGGCTACCTGACCGGCCGGGCGGCGGGCGCGGACCATGAGCTGGCGGCGCAGATCGGATGCACGCTGGCGACCGCGGTGCTGGAGACGGTCGGCTCGCAGGAGTACGAGCTGGACCGCGACGTCTTCCTCGCCCGGCTCGGCTCGGCCTACGGCGACGACGCGGCCCAGGCGGCCGGCGAGGCCCTGGCCTCCTAGTGTCCTGAGGACACTAGCCGTCCTCGCCCGTGCGGCCGTCCGCGAGCTCGCGGACGATGTCGAGGTGCCCGGCGTGCCGGGCGTACTCCTGCAGCACGTGCAGCAGGATCCACGACAAC
>DASXRB010000763.1:0-6062 GCA_036506875.1 Kribbellaceae bacterium
GTCGCCGGCAACAACGGCGGCAAGGGCTGCACGGCGATGGAGACGCCGGACGACAAGACGATCATCTTCCACCTGGCGCAGGCGGTGTCTGAGTTCGACCAGACCGCGTCGATGTTCACGTTCTCGCCGGTCCCGCAGGCCAAGGACACCAAGACCCAGTACGACAACCACCCCATCGCCACGGGGCCGTACAAGGTCGAGAGCTACGCGCGGAACAAGCAGCTCGTCCTGGTCCGCAACACCAACTGGGACCCGAAGACCGACGACGTGCGCAAGGCGCTGCCGGACAAGTTCATCTTCAAGTTCGGCAACGACCCGGGCACCGTCGACCAGCGGCTGATCGCGAACGGCACCGCCGACCAGAGCTCGGTGTCGATGGACGGTCTCCAGCCCGAGAACATCGCCAAGACGGACTCGGCAGCGGTCAAGAGCCGGGTCGTGCAGAGCGAGGACCTGTGCCGCCGCTACATCGGGTTCAACGAGCAGCACGCGCTGCTGAAGAACCAGAAGCTGCGCGAGGCGCTGTACTACGGGCTCGACCGCACCTCGTACCGGGACGGCCGGGGTGGCGCGCGGCTGTCGAAGGAGATCGACTCGGTCGTGCCGCAGAGCATGAACGGCTACGAGGCGGAGTCGTTCTTCAAGGTGCCGCCGGCCGGTGACCCGGCGAAGGCGAAGCAGCTGCTGACCGAGGCCGGCTACAAGGGCCAGAAGCTCGTCCTCGGTTCCTCCGACACGAAGGTTGCGACGAAGGCGGCCGAGGCCGCGCAGGCGTCGTGGAAGGCGATCGGGGTCAACGTCGAGATCAAGAAGATCCCGGGTGCGAACTACTACTCGACGCAGCAGAACGACGCGTCCGCGACCGACCTGGTCACCGCCGGCTGGTGCCCGGACTGGCCGTCGATGTCGTCGGTCGTCGCTCCGGTGCTCGGCGAGGACAGTACGTCGCCGGGCAAGCCCGCGCAGAACAACTACAGCCGGTCGACGGCGGGCTACGACCTGATCAAGGCCGCGGCGACGGAGAAGGACACCGCGAAGGCCGTCGACCTGTGGAAGAAGGCCTACTCGGAGATCATGAAGACGGCTCCGCTGGTGCCGACGGTGCAGGACCTGAACGTCTACGTGAACGGTTCCAACATCACCGACGCCTACGCCGACCAGCCGTTCGGTGGGATCTTCGACTTCACCCAGATCGGGCTGAAGAAGGTCAGCTGACCGTGACGATCGATTGATCTGAACGATCCGCGAGGGGCGGTGCCGGGCGACCGGCACCGCCCCTTCGCACATTGGCCGCCGTCGTACGCTGGCCCCTATGAGCGACCGACCCGCGCGCCGGCTGCTGCTGGTGCACGCGCATCCCGACGACGAGTCCATCAACAACGGCATCACCATGGCCAAGTACGTCGACGAGGGCGCCGGCGTGACGCTGGTGACCTGCACGCTCGGCGAGGAGGGCGAGGTGCTGGTGCCGGAGCTGGCGCACCTGGCCTCGGACCAGACCGACGCGCTCGGCCCGCACCGGGTCACCGAGCTGGCCGCGGCGATGGCCGAGCTGGGTGTGACGGACTTCCGCTTCCTGGGCGGCGAGGGGCGCTACCGCGACACCGGGATGGTGTGGCACGAGTCCGGGGGCGCCGCGGCACCGCCGGACCCGCGACCGGACACGTTCTGGCGCACCGACCTGCGGGTCGCCGCGGACGACCTGGTCGCGGTCATCCGCGAGGTCCGGCCGCAGGTGCTGGTGACGTACGACGAGTGGGGCAACTACGGCCACCCGGACCACATCCAGGCGCACCGGGTCGCGATGTACGCAGCACAGCTCGCGGCGGCTCCGTCGTACAAGGAGGAGCTGGGCGAGCCGCACGACATCGCGAAGATCTACTGGGTGGCCACCCGTGAGTCGACCTTCCGGGAGGGCCTGCGCCGGCTGCGGGACGCGGGTGACACCACCACGATGGAGGGGCTGGACCCGGACGGGCCGATGCCGCCGTTCCTGACCCCGGACCGGCTGATCAGCTGCGAGATCGACGGCCCGGAGTACTTCGAGCGCAAGGCGAACGCGATGAAGGCGCACGCCACCCAGATCACCGTGGACGGCGGGTTCTTCGCGCTGTCCAACGAGGCCGGCAGCTCGATCTGGTCCACCGAGGCCTACCGCCTGGTGAAGGGCGTCGCCGTCCCGGATGCCGACGGCCTGGAGCGCGACCTGTTCGCAGGCATCTAAGGTTTGCCGGGTGAGCACGCCCGTCGATCCCGCCGGCTTTCGCGCCGTCCTGGGCCGGTTCGCGTCCGGGATCACCGTCGTCACCACGCTGCAGGACGGTGTCCCGCACGCGATGACGGCCAACGCCTTCACCTCGGTGTCACTGGATCCGCCGCTGGTGCTGGTGTGCGTGGACAAGGGCGTGCGGATGCACGACGCGATGCTGACGTGCGGGTCGTGGGCGGCGTCGGTCCTGGCGGGGGACCAGCAGCCGCTCGCGGACCGGTTCGCCCGCTCCGGCCGGGATCTGCTGACGCAGTTCGACGGCGTGCCGATCACACCCGCGCCGAAGACCGGCTGCCCGGTGGTCGGCGGGGCGCTGTCGTGGCTGGAGTGCCGTACCTGGGCGACGTACGACGGCGGTGACCACACGATCGTGGTCGGCGAGGTGCTGAGCCTCGGGGTCGACGAGACGGCCGGGCCGGAGGCGCTCGTCTACCTCAACGGGCGTTACGGGGTGCATCGGCCCGAGCGGCCGCGGTGACGCAGCGCACATAACGGGCTTGTCTCAGTGGTCGCGAATGGCGTTTGACCGCGCAACTTCCCGTACGATGTGCCGGTTGCCCTTTGATGGTCGAGTCAGGAGGATTCTGGCCGGTGGTCGGGACGAAGCGGCTCGCGGCGATCATCGCCGCTGCGGGACTCGGGGTTCTCGCGCTGTTGTACGGCGTGCTGTATGCGTTCACCGGTGGCAAGGTGCCCGGTGACACCACGGTGCTCGGCGTACAGCTCGGCGGCCTTTCCAAGGACGAGGCCAAGGCCAGGCTGAGCGACGCGCTCAAGTCGAAGGTCGGTGAGCCGGTGAGGCTCAGCGCCAACGGCAAGACCTACGCGATCAGGCCGTCGACCGCCGGGCTGACCGTCGACGTCGGCGCGACGATCGACAGGACCGGCGCGGGCCGCAGCCTGAACCCCGCGCGGATCTGGACCGTGCTGACCGGCGGCTCCGCGATCGAGCCGGTGGTGGCAGCCGACGAGCACAAGCTCAAGGCCACCGCCGCGCGGCTCAGCAAGCAGGTCGGCCAGGCGCCGACCGAGGGCAGCATCACGTTCGAGAACGCGAAGGCCACCCAGCACCCGCCGGCCGAGGGCATCAGGCTCGACACCGAGGTCGCCGCCGAGGCGATCAAGGAGGCCTTCCCGGCCGGTGGTGACCCGACCCCGCTCGAGATCAGCAAGTCCGAGCCGAAGGTGAACGCCGAGGCCCTCGCCAAGGCGATGAAGGAGTACGCCGAGCCGGCGATGTCCGGGCCGGTCAAGCTGACGGTCGGCGACAACGGCGTCCTGCTGCGGCCGGAGCAGATCGCGCCGGCGCTCTCGCTGACGGTGAACTCCGACGGCAGCTACACGCCGAAGCTGGACATGGCGAAGCTGGAGCCGGTGATCGCCGAGGAGTTCAAGGGTGTCGAGGTCCTGCCGAAGGACGCGACCGTGGTGATCTCCGGCGGCCGGCCCACCGTCGTACCGTCGGTGGACGGCAAGGTGGTCGCCCGCGACAAGGTGATGCCCGCCATCCTCGGCCTGCTGCCGAAGCCGGAGGGCGAGCGGCACGCGGCGGTCGAGCTGACCGCGAAGAAGGCCGAGCTCACCACCGAGGCCGCGCAGAAGCTGGGCATCAAGGAGGTGGTCGGTGAGTTCACCACCTACTTCCCGCACGCCGACTACCGCAACATCAACATCGGTACGGCGGCCAGCCGGATCAACGGCGCGCTGCTGAGGCCCGGCGACATCTTCAGCCTGAACAAGCTGGTCGGCGAGCGGACCAAGGAGAACGGCTTCGCCGAGGGCTGGATCATCAACCACGGCGTGCTGGAGAAGGACCTCGGCGGCGGCGTCTCGCAGTCGGCGACCACCACGTTCAACGCGATGTTCTTCGCGGGCTTCAAGGACATCCAGCACAAGCCGCACAGCTTCTACATCAGCCGCTACCCGGAGGGCCGCGAGGCGACCGTTGCGTGGCCGTCGCTGGACCTGAAGTTCCAGGACGACAGCCCGTACGGCGCGCTGGTGGAGACCAGCTTCCACCGCTCCTCGCCGGGGAACCGGGGCAGCATCACGGTGCGGATCTGGAGCACCAAGGTCTGGGACATCACCGCCGGCAAGTCGGCGCGGTACAACATCAAGCAGGCCGGCGTCATCTACGACACCAGCGAGAAGTGCGAGACGCACGCCCCGGAGGAGGGCTTCGACGTCAAGGTGTACCGGTACTTCGCCAAGAACGGCCAGCGGGTCAGGACCGAGACCTTCCACACGCACTACAACCCGGCCGACAAGGTCGTCTGCGGCCCGAAGCCGACGACGCCGCCGCCGACCACGCCGCCGCCGACCACCAGCGGCGGCTGAGTCCCGACATCGCGTCAGCCCAGGCCGCGGACACCCTCCGCGACCCGGGCGAAGATGCCGGCGTCGATCGTGGCGCCCTCGCGCCGTACCGCGTGCGGGTCGATCCGCAGCACCCGGTCCAGGCGCACCTCGCTGGGCCGCCCCCGCGCGTCCCAGGCACCGCTGCCGACGTCCATCCACACCCGGCCGTGCCGCGCCTCGTCGGCGGCGTCGCGGTCGTGGTCCTTGCTGGTCAGGATCAGCGCCAGCAGCCACAGCCCGTCGGCGCCGATCACCAGCACCGGGCGGTCCTTGCCGCGC
Organism: Kribbellaceae bacterium; assembly: GCA_036506875.1. Lineage (GTDB taxonomy): Bacteria > Actinomycetota > Actinomycetes > Propionibacteriales > Kribbellaceae > DASRHY01. The sequence goes on from DASXRB010000763.1 coordinate 4,907, forward strand.
GTGTGGTCCTCCTCGTACGGCACCCAGGTCCAGACGATCTCGCCCGGATCGGCGTGCCCGTCCGGATGCGGTGCGTACACCAGCCGCGGCACGCCCTCGAAGTCGCCCGGATAGTCCCGCCCCCGCACGCGTTCCGTCATGCCGCCGACCTTAGTGCCTCGGGGATGACGCGTCGGGCAGCCTCATGAGCCGGATGACGTTCCGGCTGCCCGGAAAATCCGTCATCGCACTCATGAAGAATCCTCGCCGACAAAACTGCAACGGCCTGAGCGCGCGGCGCCGGCGCGACCATGACTGTGCGGACTACCGAGGCGGCCCCGTCACGGCGTGGTCAGGTAGCGGTAGCGGTATGCCTCGCGGTAGCCGAGACCGGTGTACGTCGCCAGCGCGGCGCGGTTGTCCTCCTCGACCTCGATATAGGTACGACGCCCGCCGTGCGCACCACCCCAGCGAGCCAGGGCGCGCAGCAGCGCCGTGCCGAGCCCGCGGCGGCGGTAGCCGACCCGCACGTGCACGCTGTCGACGCCGAGCCAGTGCCCGGTGAGTGCTCCGCGGGCGACGGCCACGGTGCGGCCGTCCAGGCGTACCGAGGCGAACGCGGCGCGCGGGGCGCCGGTCAGCACCGTGCGGGCGGCCGCGGGCGGCTCCGCACCGTGGAACAGCACCCCGAACCAGTCCTCGTCCGGCGCCTCGCGGACGTCGACGGCGACCGGCGGCGTGGCGTTGACCAGGTCGAGCGTCGTGTGCAGCACCAGCGCGTCGCCGTCGTGCGGCCGGGCCTCCACCCAGCCGGCGCCGCGGAACAGGTCCTCGGCGGGGGAGCCGAGCGGCGTGAGCGCCAGCGGCGGCAGGTCCCGGGTCCGGTAGAAGTCCGCGGCTCGCCGCAGCGCCTCCTCCGGCGGCACGCCGGGGTCGCCGTAGGGGAGGACCGAGTTGGCCCGGCCGGTCCAGCCTTCAGATGCCCTGAGCAACCAGTCCCCGAGCTGCCGTGTCTCGGCCGCCGGACGGCCGAGCGCGGTGGCGAGCAGGATCGCGTCGGTGTCGACCCGGCGCAGCGGCACCGGCGGGACGGTCTTCGCGGCGGCCACGTCGTGGTGCCGGACGACCTCGATGCTCGCGTCGGCCCGTCGTACCACCAGGGTCTCGTCGTCGTACG
>DASXRB010000764.1:0-1757 GCA_036506875.1 Kribbellaceae bacterium
CGTGGACCGGACCGCCATGTCCATCGCCATCTACCCGGTGCTGCGCCGGCTCACGGATGAGAGCGCGGTCCGCAATGTCGTCGCTACCTCCGCCGAGGGTTATGCCTTCCCCACCAACCTCGATCGCGATCAACCAGTCGATGGCCTCGCCCCGAAAACCCAGGCGGACCTCGTGCACCGCGCGCTCGGGGAGAAGTGGGATGACCACCAGCTCGCCGAGGCACTGGACGCGCATCGCCAGCGTCGTGAGCGGACGGTTGCTTGAACTCCGCGGCCGGTTCGAATACGCCGCTACACGCGGCCGACGAGCGTCTCGCCGACCGTTCCGATCAGCTCCTCCATGTCCGAGCCGTCATCCGCCGAGGGTTGGACGACCAGCCGGTGCACGCCGAGGTCGGCGTACCGCCCGGGCGGTGGCGGCGTCGACCGGCCCGGGTGGCGTGACGGTGATCTCCAGTTCACCGAGGCCGGCCGGTCGGTCGCATCCGGCGGCGACCGCGCGCAACCGGGTCAGCGCCTCGGCCGCCGCCGGCACGTCCAGGTAGACGCCATACCAGCCGTTGGCGGTACGGGCCGCGCGGCGCATCGCGGCGTCGGAGTGCCCGCCGACCACGACCGGCGGGTGCGGCCGCTGTACCGGGAACGGTCGCTGGAACACGCCGGAGAAGGATACGAACCGGCCGTGGAAGGACGGCTCAGGTTCTGTCCACAGTGTACGCATGACGGCGAGGTACTCATCGGTGCGCGCGCCGCGCTCGGCGAGCGGTACGCCCATCGCGCGCAGCTCCGGCGCCACGTAGCCGACGCCGATGCCGACAGTGAGCCGGCCCCGGGACAGGATGTCTATCGAGGACAGTTGCTTGGCCAGCAGGACGGGCTGCCGCTGCGGCAGCACGAGCACGCCGAAGCCGAGCCGAACCCGGCTGGTCACCGCGGCCAGGTGGCTGACCGCCACCACGACCTCCAGGCGCGGCCGCTCGCCCTCGAGGTCCGCGGGCAGCGCAATGTGGTCGCCGACCCACAGCGACTCGAACCCGGTCTGCTCGGCGAGGCGCGCGCGGCGCACCAAGACGTCCGGATCGACACCGACGCCGCGCAGCAACCCGTACAGGCCGAACTTCAGCACGGTGCCCACGCTAGGAGCCGAGAGGCCATTTGACGAGTGAATGCTTCGTGGGCCTAACATGCGAAAGACGCATGACTGGGAAGGTGCCGTGAACTTCGCTTGGTTGGAGGTCTTCCGCGAGGTCGCGGCGCGCGGTTCGCTGACCGCCGCGGGGCAGGCACTCGGGTACACCCAGTCGGCGGTGTCCCGGCAGGTGTCCGCGCTGGAGAAGGCGACCGGCGCGCGGCTGCTCGACCGGCTGCCGCGGGGCGTACGCCTGACCGAGGAAGGCCGCTGCCTGCTCGCCCACGCGGAGGCGCTGCTGGAGCGCAGGCGGGCCGCGCAGGACGAGCTCGACGCGCTGCGCGAGCTGGGCGCCGGGCGGCTGCGGGTTGGCGCCTTCGACAGCGCGGACGCGACGCTGGTCCCCCGGGCCATGGCCGGCTTCCGGGCGACGTACCCGAAGGTGGCCTTATCGCTCGTCGAGGAGATCACCGCCGCCCAGCTCGACCGGCTGCACAACGGGGAGCTCGACGTCGCGGTGGTCAGCGCCTACCGGCACGAGTCGTTGGATGTCGACCGGCTCGAGCTGCACCACCTGCTGGACGACCCGCTGATGGTAGCGCTCCCGGCGGGTCACGAGATGGCCCGG
>DASXRB010000765.1:0-1632 GCA_036506875.1 Kribbellaceae bacterium
GCATCTCCTGGACGCTGCCGCGGCTGATCGGCTCGGCGAAGGCGACCGAGCTGCTGTACTTCCCGCGCACCGTCGGCGCCGCCGAGGCCCTCGAGCTCGGCCTCGCCAGCCAGGTCGTCCCCGCCGCCGACCTCACCGCCATGACGTACGAGCTGGCCGCCCGGCTGGCGTCAGGCCCGACCGTCGCCTACGCCGGCGTCCGCGCCTCCCTCGCCTACGGCGCCTCCCACACCTTCGCCGAGACCCTCGCCTTCGAGGAGTCGCAGATGCGCCGCACCGGCGACACCGAAGACCACCAGAACGCCGTCAAGTCCTTCGTAGCCAAGCAAACGCCCACCTTCACCGGCCACTGAACCTTCCGTTCATCGGGCCCTTCCGCCCCGGCGTGTCGCCGTTCATCGGCCCCTTGTGACCACCTGGTCAGCGGGCGGAGCAGTCGGCCAGGTGGTCGTTGACCATGCCGGTGGCCTGCATGAGGGCGTAGCAGGTGGTCGGGCCCAGGAAGACGAAGCCGTTCTTCTTCAGGGTCTTCGACATCGCGACCGACTCGGGGGACGTCGCGGGTACGTCGGCCAGTGTGCGCGGCGCGGGGCGGGGGCCGGCCGGGGCGAAGGACCAGAGCAGGTCGGTGAGGACACCGTCGCCGAGGGCAAGCATCGCGCGGGCGTTGGCGATCGCGGCGTTGATCTTGGCGCGGTTGCGGACGATGCCGGCGTCGGCCATCAGCCGGTCGAAGTCGGCCTGACCGTACGACCCGACCACCTCCGGGTCGAACCCGGCGAAGGCTTCCCGGAACGCGGGACGCTTGCGCAGGATCGTGATCCAGGACAGACCGGACTGGAAGGACTCCAGCGTCATCCGCTCGTACAGCCCGCGGTCGTCGCGGAGCTCGCGACCCCATTCCTCGTCGTGGTACGCGAGGTAGTCCGGCGTCGACAGCGCCCAGTCGCAGCGCGGCAGCCCGTCATCGGCGAGCGCGCTCATGCGGCCGCCATCGCCCGCGCCAGGCGCCGCAGCGACACCCGCATCAGCACCTCGAGCGCCGGTCCGGCCAGCGGCCACGCCGCCCGGCCCAGCCGGCCGAACGGCGGCACGACCTCCTCGGTCCAGGTGAACCGGCTGCGCCCCGGTCCGGCCTCTGCCACCTCGAACACACCCTCGCCGCGCACCACCTTGCCGAGGTGCCGGACCCGGCACAGGTGCGGCGGCCGCCACTGCGTGATCACCATGTCGTCAGTGAACCCGACGGGACCGACAGCCGTACGCGCGCTGACGCGGCAGCCGGTTCCGGCCCCGTCCCGCTCCGTCGCACGGACCGTCGTCAGCAGCATCCAGCGTGTCTGCCCGTCCCAGTCGACAACCGCGGCCCAGGTCTCCGGTACGCCGGCCGGCAGCTCGATCGCGGCCGTCGCACGGCACGTGCCAGGCCGCCGGCCGGTCACAGCTCACGCGCGCCGCTCGGCCGTACGCCGGCCGTCCAGCTCGTCCTCGAAGTCCTGCGCGTCCAGCTCGTCGTCGATGCTGATCTGCCCGTCCACCTGCTCGGCGCCCAGCTCGGTCGCGGCATCCGCGGCGCCGTCGGCCACGTGCAGCGTGGCGGGCGGCTCCACCGACGGGTCGACCGTGATCGCC
>DASXRB010000766.1:0-1614 GCA_036506875.1 Kribbellaceae bacterium
GTTCAGCTACCTGCCGCAGCAGGTGGGGACGAACGGCCGGATCAAGGACTACCAGCTGTTCGTCAGCACCGACGGCAAGACCTGGGGTGACCCGGTGTCGAGCGGCGCGTTCACGATCGGCAGCGCGGAGACCAGGCTGACGTTCCCGGCCAAGACGGGGCGGTACGTGAAGCTGCTCGGGCTCAGCTCCCAGAACGGCGCGGTCTTCGGCGGTGCCGCCGAGCTGAACGTCTTCGGCTCGCGGGCCGGCTGATCCCTGAACCGGTGCGGGCGGTGGCCCTGAGCCACCACCCGCACCGGCTTGTTCACGAGACGGGCAACAGGACCGGGGCGTAGAGGGTCTCGCCCCGCTCCTCGTCGACGATCGCGACCCTGACGGCGTCCGGCTCGAACCGCCGTCTCGGCACGCTGAACACCGCGGTCGCCGGCCTCCCGTCGTACTCGGCGGTGTAGCTGACGAACCGCCACTCGCCGTCATCCCAGTGCTCGCGGATGTCGGAGCGCAGCAGCCCGCCGACCGCCGTGTACGCCGCGCTGGTGGTCAGCTGCTGCTCGGTCGCCGCCAGCGGCATCTCGGCACTGGCGGTGTCGCCGAGCGGGTGCGCGACCCGGACCCGCCACCGCCGCAACGGGAGCAGCCAGTACCGGTCCAGCTCCCCTGACAGCGCCACGAACGCTGCGAGCTCGCTGGCCGCGACCGCTGCGGCGGCGGCCGGCGCGACCGTCCACCAGCCGGTGTGTGCGGAGAGCGCCAGGATCGCGGTTGCCAACAGACCGCCCGCCCTGGTGAGCGACCGCCACGACACCGGCAGTGCCTTCGTCCCGACGCACCCGCACGAGGACTCCGGCACGACCACCTTGGCGTAGACCAGGTAGGTCACGAACCCGGTTGCAAGCGCTGCCGCAGCCGTTGCCTCCGGCAACCAGACCGGCGGCGTGAGAAGCGCCATGCCGATCGCCAGCTCTGTCGCGCCGGCGAACCGGTACGACGTGGTGGCGCGGCTCTCGCCGACCAGCTTGGCCAGCGCCGTACGACGAGCCCGTCCGGCCAGGTCGCGGCCGAACAGCTTGTAGTACGACGACCAGACCAGCACGACCCCGATCACGAGCGGCTGGAGCGCCGCGAGGGTCGCCATCATGCCGCCGTGTAGACGGTGGCGATGTCGATCTCGTTGGTGTCCGGACGCCAGGCCCCGACCACCTGGGCGTGCTTGCCGACCTGCAGGCGGGACAGGTCCGACACCGCGGGAGTGCCGTTGTAGACCGCCGCGCTGGTGCCCGGCACCACGTGCGCGACGATCTTCTGGCCGTGGTGGTCCAGTGTCAGCGCACCCTTGTTGATGGCGCTGACATGCACCGTGAGGTTGACGATGTTCACCCACATCGACTCCGCCGCGAACGTCCCGTCGGGCATCGGCACACCCCGCGCGTAGAGGCCGTCGCCGACCTCGACCTGGTCGGCGGTCGTCGGGCGGAGCTTCCAGATGCTGGTGCCGCCGGTGATCCGGATCCGGCGGAACACGCCGTCAGAGCCGGTGACCAGCAGCAGGTTGTCGTTGCGGCCGGTGATCCGGCCCTCGGCGAAGTTCGGGTCCGGAGCGCCCGGGTCGGGCA
>DASXRB010000767.1:0-2317 GCA_036506875.1 Kribbellaceae bacterium
ACCCGTCCGGCGAAGCCGGCGACCTCGAGCAGCATCCGCTGATGCGTGAGCAGCGACACCGCGTGCAGCGTGGCGCCCAGCGCGCTCGCGGGTGGGCGGGTCAGCGCGCACGAGTACCCGGCTGACAGCACCCACACTTCATCGGCGCCGAGCGCCACCGCCCGCGAGATCCCTGAGTTGTCGGCCACCCCGCCGTCGCACAGCACCAGGCCACCCCGCTCTACGGCGGGGAACACCGCCGGGACGGCCGCGCTGGCCAGCACCGCGGTCACCGCGTCACCGCCGCCCAGGCACACGACGCCGCCGGTGAACACGTTCGTCGCTGTGACGTGCACGGGCACCGCCGCGTCCTCCAGCAGCCGGTACGGCAGGCTGTGCGCGATCAGCCGGCGCAGGCTCTCGCTGGAGCACAGCGATGGCTGCCGGCCGGTGACGGCGAGCACCATCCGCAACGGGTCGAACGGGAACACGTCTCGTCGACGGACCCGCAACCACACGCGCGTCAGCTCGTCGAGGACGTCTGCGCTCACCCCGCGGGCCGCGACGTGCGCCGCGTTGAGCGCGCCCACCGACGCGCCGACCAGGATGTCCGGGGCGATGTCCCGCTCTCGCAGGGCGGCCAGCATCCCGACCTGGACGGCGCCGAGGTTCCCACCACCGGACAGCACGAACGCCCTGGTCATCTCAGCTCTCCCCTAGGTGCCGAGCCCGGTCAGCGCGAAGAACTCCTGCCGTGAGCCGGGGTTGTCGCGCAGCAGCCCGCGCAGCGCCGAGGTGACCGTGCGCGAACCGGTGGCCCGTACGCCCCGCAATGACATGCACAGATGTTCGGCTTCGATCACCACGCCGACGCCCTTGGGGCTCAGGTGTTCCTGCAGCCAGTCGGCGACCTGCTGGGTCAGCCGCTCCTGGACCTGGAGGTCGCGGGCGAACAGCTCGACGACCCGGGCCAGCTTCGACAACCCGAGGATGCGCTCGCCTGGCAGGTAGCCCACGTGGGCGACCCCGTGGAAGGGCAGCAGGTGATGCTCGCACAGTGACTGCACGGGGATGTGCCTGGCGAGCACCAGCTCGTCGTAGCCCTCGTCGTTGGGGAACGTCGTGAGATCGAACGCCCGCGGGGTGAGCAGCTCGGCGTAGGAGCCGGCCACCCGTCGCGGCGTGTCAGCCAGGTGCACGGTGGACGGGTCCTTGCCCAGTGCGACCAGCAGATCTGCCACGGCCTGCTCAGCGGCAGGCAGGTCGACCTCGTCCCGGTCATGGACTATGCGCAGCCGGCGGTGCTGTGTGGCACGCGCCGGTTCGGTACTGGACCGGATCGGCTCGGATCTGCTCACGTGACCTTGTCCCGCCCGCGGGTCAGGAGTCACGGCGCGCCGGCGCGTACCGGACCGCGAGCCGGGCGAGCGCGAGCGCCGCGACGAGCAGGCCGAAGTCGCGCAGTGCGATGTCGTAGAAGCCGGGCACCGTCAGCAGGTTGACGATGATCCCGGCCAGCCACGCGGCCACCAGCAGACCGCCGTATCGCGGAACGAATGCGACCACGATGCCGGCGACGATCTCCACGACGCCCACGGCGTACATCGCCTGCTGCGCGGTGCCCGGCACGATGTCGTCGATCCACCCGGCGAGGTAGCCCGGCCAGTCCACGAGCACGTTCGCGAACTTGTCGAGCCCGAACAGGATCGGCGCGACCGTGAACGTGGTCCGCAGCGCCAGGAAGGCCTGGTACGCCGGATCGGACAGCGCGGGCCTGCCGGCTTCGCGCGTGGTGCGCATGTCGGTTGTCATGGCTGGTATCCCTTCTAAAATCAAGATATGTTGACGTTAGACCGCAGATGTCCGCTCTGTCAACAGAAGTTGGTTTTAGAATGCTCGCCATGGACGAGTCGTCGCGCGCTGGAGTGTCCGCTGTCGCCGCGCTCGAGGAGCCGACCCGGCGCCGGCTGTACGAGTTCGTCGTGCGCCAGCCGGATCCGGTGAGCCGCGACGAGGCCGGCGCGGCCCTCGAGCTTCCGCGCGCGACCGCGGCTTTCCACCTCGAACGCCTCGCCGAGGAAGGACTGCTCGACGTCGTCTACGAGCGGCGTACCGGCCGCACCGGCCCGGGTTCGGGACGGCCGTCGAAGCTGTACCGGCGCTCCAGCCGATCGGTCGCCGTGTCGCTACCCGGTCGTCGCTACGACCTGGCCGGCCACCTGCTGGCCGCCGCCCTCGAAGACGCCGAGCGCTCCGGCGCCGAGCCGCGATCGGCTCTCGACCGGCGCTCGTACGACGTGGGCAAGGATCTCGGCGAGAGCGCACGCGCCGCAGGCGC
>DASXRB010000768.1:0-9970 GCA_036506875.1 Kribbellaceae bacterium
TTCGGCGGCTTCGGCGCCGAACACAACGAGGACGCCGACCCGAACGCGCCGGTCGTCGTCCTCAAGGGCCTCGCCGTATTCGGCGGCGTCGGCGGCCAGACCTCCTCTCGCAGCAAGAGGCACGAGCGCAAGAAGAAGTGACCTCAGCTCAGGACGATCCGCAGGGTGGACGCCCCGGCCTGGAGAGTCGTGACCCGCACCTCCGTCCCGCGCGTGGTCGACACCACGTCGTACGACGCCGGGGCGCCGTTCAGCGTCACCTCGGCCACGCCGGCGCCGGGCGGGAGTACCGCGCCGAGCGTGAGTCGCAGGCCGGACGCCCGCAGGACCACGTCGGTGCGCAGCACGTCGCCCTGACGGGACGCGTACACATCGGCTGAGCCGCTACCGAGCCGGATGTCGCGGCCGGCGACGGACGGCTGGCCCTCCGGGATCTGGGGCACCACCGCGACGCGGTCGCGTCCCAGGTCCGGAGCCACGCCGAGCTGCTGGTGCACCACGGGCCACAGGACGCCGTACGTGCCCCAGGCCTGCAGCATCATCGAGCGGTCGTAGAACGGGCGCTCGATGTTCGCCACGAAGTCGGGCGACGGGGCGATCTCCGGCATCGCGCCGGGTGTCTCCCAGACCGCTGGGTCCAGCTGGATCCGCGCGTTGCCCCGCGTGTACACGCCCTGGTGATCCGCGCCGAGCCGGCCGAAGTTGCCTTCGGCAACGGCCATGACCGCGGTGTTCAGCGAGAACGTGGTGCGCTCGGCCCTGACGCTGGACATCACGTTGTCACAGGACGGCCCCGGGTTGCCAGCCGGGTCCGAGGTCGGTCCGGTGCCGGTGTGGAAGAGCCCGAACTCGCCGGTGTAGCACTTCATCTCGCGCTGGTCGAGCGCGGTCGGCGCGTGCCCGGGGGAGGCCAGCGGAGCGGCCGGCTCGCCCGGCCGGGTCAGCTCGGCCTCCAGCGGGGTCACGCCGGTCCAGTGCCGCTGGAAGATCGGCGTGTTGTCGTTCGCGGGATCCGCGGGATCGTCGATCGAGTCGGCGTACCCGTACCCGGGGGCGAACCACCACTGCGACTCGAAGCGTCGCTCCAGGCCGGCGGCCTTGGCCGTCGCCCAGCGTCGTACGGCGTTGTCGCCCTTGCTCGCCGCGAGATCGGCGAGGTCGCGCAGGCCGCGGACGAGGTAGACGGTGTTGTCCAGCTTCTCGACACCCATCCCGGACCGCTCGACGTTCCCCAGGCCCTCCGGCCAGCCGTCGCCGTCGTCGTCCAGCTCGCGGTAGACGTAGCGCAGGTTGCGGACGGCGAAGTCGTACATCTCGTCGCGGAACCGGTCGTCGCCGGTCCAGCGCCACAGCAGTGCGACCGCGCTCGGGAACTTGACCGTCTCGTCGGTGTTGCCGGGGCTGCGGTTCGAGCCGAAGTACACGTCACCGGTCGGCATCACCTCGTGCACGACCTTGCCGCTGTGGTCGTTGACGATCTCGCTGACGTCGCGCAGCGCCCGCAGGTGCGCCTTCACCGTGTCGAACTGCCCCGCCGCGACCGCGGCGAAGGCGGTGTACTCGCCGTCGGTGGCGAACAGCCAGGGGTAGTCGGGGAAGCCGGCGCCGAACCAGCGCGCGGTGGCCAGCGTGCCGGCCGGGGCGGGGTAGTCCTTGCCCTCGTTGACGTCGCGGAGCAGCAGGTTGTGCGCTTCCTGGACCGAGTCGGCGAGGTTCTGCTTGCTCCACTCGACGCTGCGCTGCAGCAGCGGGTCGCCGGGCAGGTCGACCACGGTCCGGGACGCCAGCGCGTCCCGGGACGCGATCTTCGCCGCGAGCAACGTCTGCGGCGCGGCGATGGCCGCGCGGTACTCGCGCATCGCGGCGCCGGGACCGGCGTCGGAGCCGGCGACCGCGAACCAGACCGTGACCGGCTGGTCGCCGACCCGGACGTCGTACTCCAGCGTGCCGCCGGTGCCCCGGCCGAACGCGGAGTCGTCACAGCGCGCCGGCGCCGGGCCGTCGCCCGGGCACACGACGGCGGGATCCTGCGGTCCGCGGTGGTCCGGGCCGAGCGCGTGCGCCACCGGACGCAGCGCGGAGCCGACCACGGCCGCGTAGTCGTGCGGTACGGCGTTGGCCACCGGCGGCGTGCCGGTGTCGCGGAACCGCAGCATGCCGTCGGCATACGCGCCGGTGTCGGGCAGGTTCGTCGTGCCGGCGTTCGGGGTCGTCCAGCCCCACGGGTACGACGTCATCAGCTCGGAGTGCGCGTCCAGCCTCAACCGGACCGTCCGGTCCGACGGCGCCCGCAGGGTCAGTCCGATGAGGCTCGCGCGTATCCCGTCGGGCACGAAGTCGGTGCGCTCGACCGTGACGCCGTCCACGGCGCTGTAGCCGATCCGCTGGTAGCCGTGGCCGCTGGTGTAACGCGCTGCCGTGCCGGCGCCCAGCCACTGCGAGCCGAGGGCGAACCAGACGCCGTCCAGCGTCTTGATCGGCTGGGTCCAGAAACCGCCCATCTCCCCGCGGATGTGCCAGCCGGTCGCGGGATACAAGCCGGTCTCGTCGCCCATCTCGTAGGCGCGGTCGCCGACCACCAGCGACCTGCGGTCGGCCAGCCGGGTGGTCTCGGACAGCTCACGGTCCGCCGAGGCGGCCGCCGCGGTCGCCGAGCCGACGCCCGGTGGAGCGGATCTGGCGGGCAGCGCCGCGCCGGCGAACAGCAAGGCGGCGGTGAGCAGTCCGGCAGGGACCGAAACGGAGCGGGCAGGCACATCACGAGCGGGCGTCATCGTCGGCCACCTCCTGCGCCCGCTTCCGGGCGCCGAGTGTTTTGAACGTTAAAACCACTCGCAGTCTCGTTCCGGTGACAGCCACTGTCAAACGCTCGGCGCGCCGCTACACAACGTGTCGTCGAACGCTGTCAGCGGCTGCTGCGCCGACGTTCGAGAGCCGCGCGAGCGGACAGTGAGCCCGGGTCCCGTCCCGGCAGGCGAAAGGGACGCGCCGCGGTGTGCGATGCGTCCCTTTCACGGTCCTCGCGCCTGGCGGGGCTTCCAGACGGTCAGACCAGCGCGCGCCTCCTCCGGCGGAGGATCAGGGCTCCGCCACACAGCGCCGCCGCTACACCGGCTCCGGACACGAGCATGAGCCACTCGACGCCGCTCGACTCCGAGCCGGCGGGGACTGTGCTCACCGCGGCACCCGTCACGTCGTACCCACCGGCGGTGCCCCGCGCGGCGTACGCGCTGCCGGGCTGCTTGTCCGCGTAGCGGTTCGCGACCTGCTTGCCGTATGACGCGATCGTGACCGGGGCGCGGCCGATCGCCTTGATCGCGCTGGCGTTCAGCGCCCGGATCCGGTCACCGGACAGCGCGTACCAGGCGCCGATCTGCGGCTCGGTGAACACCGCCGCACCGTGAGCGGCCTGTGCCATCCGCGCCTCGGTGTCACCGGTGGCCACGTTGACCGGCTGCCAGGCACCGGTAGCCGGGTCCGGCGCGGTGAAGACCGTCATCACCGCGCTGCCCTTGGTCGCGGTGGTCGCGACGTACCAGAGTGAGGCCACGTCGCCGGTACCGGTCCGGACGAACGCGGAGTTCAGGGCGTAGACGGGCACGGCCTGCTGCTGTACGACGAGCGCAGCCACGGCGGGCGTCGTACCGGATCGCTGGGCGATCCTGCCGGCGACCTTGTCGAGCAGCCGGGCCGCCTGGGCCGAGTGGGCGGCGACGGACGCCGCCGCGAGGTCCGGACCGGACACGGGGGTGACCGGCGCGGCGTGCGCCGAGCCGGCGGCCGAGATGGCGAGACCGGCGCCGGCGGCCAGGGCGGCAGCCGCGCGCAGCACGCGATTCTTCAGGTGAGTCATCGCTCAGGCTCCGATCTGGTAGAGCGTGTGCGTCCAGGTGAACTGGGAGTTGGACCGGTACCACCAGTAGGTCGAGTCGTTGTACCGGTAGTTGTCCGGCCACGGGTCGTAGTACTCGATCGTGGTGTCGGAGGAGTCGTAGCCGATGATGTCCATCATGTGGCCGCCGCCGGACGTCCAGCCGATCCGCGTCATGATCGGCCGGTAGTTGGAGATCTCGGTGACGATGGTGCTGAAGCTCAGCGTCCCGCTGATGTACCAGCCTCCATAGATGCCGATCGTGTTGAACGCGCGCTGGTCGTTGGCGAGCGTGGCCTGGTTGTTCGCGCAGGTCCAGTCCAGCGGCTGGCCGAAGGCCATGTTGCAGAACTGGTTCTGCGTGTACCAGTAGCCGTAGTAGTCCGCGATGCTGTTGCCGGTCGCGGCCCAGCACCAGTTCGACTTCTGTTGCGCCTGGCCGTCGACGTACAGGTACCAGCTGGTCGGCGCGGCCGACGCGGCGGGGGCGAGCGGCACGAGCGACGCGAAGCCGATGATGATTGCGAGCAGCAACGACCACGGACGGGATGTCCTGACCCTCCTCATGTGTCCTCCTCGGTGAGCGGGTGAGCGGGCGGTGAGCGGACACATCGTGAGGAGTGGATCACTGACAGGACAAGCGGCTGCTCCGCCGCCCATTCCGGGTGTGAACGAACGACATCGGTGAACACCTGGCGACACAGCGGTTCCGGGTCCGGGTGTGAATGTTTACACTGGCGCGCGAACCCGCCCACGCCAAGGGACACGACTATGAGCGACCCGCGGACCCGCCTGCCGGACGTCGGTCCCGATGCGCCGTTCGCCGATGCGCTCCGGGCCGCCATCGCGAACCGCGGGCTGGCCCTGAACCGGATCCAGGCCAGGCTGGCCGACCGCGGGCTGCACGTCGGCGTCGCGACGCTGAGCACCTGGCAGAGCGGGCAGCGCCATCCGCGGCCCGACTCCCGCGCGGTGGTCACCGCGCTCGAGGAGCTGCTCGACCTGCCGGCCGGGTGGCTGGCGGTGCGGATACCGCGTTGCCGCACGGGTGTATCGGTGCAGCCGTACACGGTGGTCGACTACGGCCCGACGCTGGCCCGGCTGCTGGACCAGGTACGACGAGACGCCCACGGCCGGCTCCGCAGTGTCAATGTGGTCGAGGAGATCGTGCTCGGGCCGAACCGCAGCGTGAGTGTCAAGCGGGTGATCCAGACCCTGGTCGCGGTCAAGGACACGGACCGGCAGATCATGGTCCACCGCGGTGAGCCGGGCTGCGACGTCTCACTGATCTCGCCGCGCGGCGTGGCCGGGTGCCGTACCGGCCGGGTGGCCCGGGATCCCGACGCCGGCGCGGTACTCGGTGAGCTGCTGCTCGACCGGGTCCTGACCGTCGGCGACACCGCCGTCGTCCACTACGAGGTCGAGGATCGCAACGGGATCGAATCGTTCGAGTACCTGCGCTTCCACGAGTGGCCCGGGACGCACTACGTGCTGGAGGTGCAGTTCCACCCGGACGCGATGCCGGTCCGGGTCAGCGAGGTCCGCCGCCGCAGGTCTGACGACCCGGATGCCGTACGCCGTGAGTTGATGATGAGCCCGGACGGCCGCGTGCATGTCGTGGTTCCGTCCGCCGAGCGCGGCGTCGTCGGCATCGACTGGGAGTGGGACTAGGGCGCTAGCCGATGTCCGGACGCGTCAGATCCAGGTCTTGAACCACATACGGCTGAGCCACTCAGGGTGCGGAACGACCTTGTCGGTGAGGATCGGCCAGATGTAGGCGAAGTTCAGCACCACCAGGATCACGAACGCACCCGTGACGGCGGTGCCGACCAGGCGGCGGGTGCTCGTCACCGGCTCGGCGCGCCCGCGGGTGGCCGCGGTCAGGCCGATGATCTGGCCGAGCACGAGCGACACCGCTGTCACCGTGAACGGGATCATCGCCACCGCGTAGAAGAAGAAGATCGGGCGCTTGGCGAAGAAGAACCACGGCACCCAGCCGGCCACGAACCCGACCAGCGGGACGCCGAACCGCCAGTCCCGGCGGCCCACCCACAGCACGGCCGCCGCGATCAGCGCCAGTGCGCCGCCCCACCACAGCAGCGGCGTGCCGATCGCCGAGATCACCGACAGGCAGTTGGTCCCGGCCGGCGCGGTGCAGCCGTCGGTGCCGGACTTGATGTCGTTGACCGCGTCGAACCCGATCGGCCGGGCGATGATCGGCCAGCCGCCCGGCTGCGACTGGTACGGGTGCTTGGCGTGCTGGATGTAGTCGCCGGTGTGGAACGCCAGCACCTCGGAGTGGTAGTGCAGCAGCGACCGGAACGAGTCCGGCAGCGCCTTCTGCACGACCCCGTGCGCCGGGTTCTTCGAGGCCCAGTCGTGGTCGTACGCGCCGTCGTGGATCAGCCAGCCGGTCCAGGTCGCGAGGTACGTCGCCACCGCGACCAGCACGATGCTCACGAACGCCGGGATGCCGTCCAGCACCGCGGAGCTCAGCCAGGCGCGCCGGACCCCGAGCGCGCGCCGCGCGCCGACGTCCCAGGCGAATACCAGCAGGCCGAACCCGGCCAGCGCCCAGATCCCGTTCCACTTCACGCCGAGCGCGAGGCCGAAGCAGATACCCGCCGCGATCCGCCACGGGCGGAACAGCAGCAGCGGGCCGAACGTCCGTCGTACCCCTGGAACCGCGGGCTCGGCGTCCAGCGAGCGGGCGAGCCGGCGCCGCGACCAGTCCCGGTCGCGCACCAGGCAGTACACCGCGCAGACCAGCCAGAACGCCAGGAAGACGTCCAGCAGCGCGGTCCGCGACATCACGAAGTGCAGCCCGTCCACCGCGAGCAGCAGCCCGGCCACGCAGCCGATCAGCGTGGACCGGGTCATCCGGCGCACCAGCCGGATCAGCACCAGGATGGTCAGCGTGCCGACCAGCGCCGGCATGAACCGCCACCCGAAGGTGTTCATCCCGAACAGCTTCTCGCCGACCGCGATCATCCACTTGCCGACCTCGGGGTGCACGGTGAGGCTCGGGGTGTCCTTGAACACGTCCAGGTTGCCCGCCAGGATGCGCAGGTTCGCCTCGTCCTTGCGCGGGCCGTCCACGAACTGCCGGGCGTACCCGAACTTCAGCAGCGAGTACGCGTCCTTGGCGTAGTACGTCTCGTCGAAGACGAACTTCACCGGTGTCGACAGGTGCCAGAACCGGATGAAGCCGGCGAAGGCCGTGATCGCGAGCGTGGCGATCCAGCCCGCGTCGAACTCCTTCGGCATCGGCGGGTTCAGCCGGTCGCGCAGCGGCGGCAGCCGCCGGCCGAGCACGTCGCGGCCGAGCACCTCACCCGGTCCGGCGGAAGCCTCGGCGGAGGCGCCGGCGCCGTCCCCCGTGGCATCGGTGTCGTCATCGATCACGGCAGTCACGCCGACATGGTACGGAGACTCGCGTGTCATCGCCCGGGGCGGGACATTGCGATCATGTCCCACATGCCCCTGATTCTCGCCGGGACCCCGATCGGTGACGTCGCCGACGCCTCGCCCCGGCTGGCCGCCGTACTCGCCGAGGCCGATGTGATCGCGGCGGAGGACACCCGCCGGCTCAAGCGGCTGACCTCCGAGCTCGGTGTCACCCCGGCCGGGCGGGTGGTGAGCTTCTTCGAGGGCAACGAGCGGCAGCGGACCGGTGAGCTGGTCGAGGCGCTGACCAGCGGGCAGACCGTGGTGGTCGTGACCGACGCGGGGATGCCGAGCGTGTCCGACCCGGGCTACCGGCTGGTCGCGGCGGCGGTCGAGGCCGGGGTCGCGGTGACCGCGGTCCCGGGGCCGTCGGCGGTCCTGACCGCGCTGGCGGTGTCCGCTCTCCCGGTGGACCGGTTCTGCTTCGAGGGCTTCCTGCCGCGCAAGGCGGGGGAGCGGTCCCGCGTGCTGGCCGAGCTGAGCACCGAGCGCCGCACGATGGTGTTCTTCGAGGCGCCGCACCGCCTGGCCGCGAGCCTGGCCGCGATCGCGGAGGCGTTCGGCGCCGATCGTCGTACCGTCGTGTGCCGCGAGCTCACCAAGACCTATGAAGAGGTACGACGCGGGGGCGCGGCCGAGCTCGCCGAGTGGGCCGCCGCCGGGGTGCGCGGGGAGATCACGATCGTGGTCGCCGGCGCGCAGCCGGCGGCCGCGGACTCCTGGACGCCGGAGCGGCTCGCCGCCGAGGTGGCCGCGGACGAGGAGGCCGGGACGCCGCGCAAGGAGGCGATCGCCGGCGTGGCGCGCCGGCTCGGCGTCCCGAAACGCACCGTGTACGACGCCGTCGTCTCGCAGCGGTAACTCGGTCGAGAGCACTCACACAGCGCAACTAGGATGCACGTCATGTCCGACGCCGGAGACAAGGTCTTCTTCGCCACCACGCCGATCTACTACGTGACCGCGCCGCCGCACATCGGCAGCGCGTACACCACGGTGGCCGGCGACGTCCTCACCCGCTGGCACGC
The DNA here is from genome assembly GCA_036506875.1 of Kribbellaceae bacterium. Lineage (GTDB taxonomy): Bacteria > Actinomycetota > Actinomycetes > Propionibacteriales > Kribbellaceae > DASRHY01. The sequence goes on from DASXRB010000768.1 coordinate 8,344, forward strand.
CCAGCGCGGCGAGCGGAAGTGGTACCTGACCGGCACCGACGAGCACGGCCAGAAGGTGCTGCGCAGCGCCGAGGCGCAGGGCATGTCGCCGCGGGAGTGGACCGACAAGCTCGTCGAGGAGGCCTGGAAGCCGGCCTGGCGCGACGTCGACGTCGCCTACGACGACTTCATCCGCACCACGGAGGAACGCCACAAGGTCCGGGTGCAGGAGTTCTGGCAGACCCTCTACGACAACGGCGACGTGTACGACGGGCAGTACGAGGGCCCGTACTGCGTCGGGTGCGAGGAGTTCAAGCTCCCGGCGGACATCGTCACCGATCCCGAGGGCGCGCAGCGCTGCCCGATCCACGGCACGGTGCTGGAGATCGTTGCCGAGACCAACTACTTCTTCCGGCTGTCGGAGTACGGCGACAAGCTGCTCGAGCTGTACCGGGACCGGCCCGAGTTCGTGGCGCCGGCGAGCGCGCGCAACGAGGTGGTCGCGTTCGTCGAGCAGGGCCTGCAGGACCTGTCCATCACCCGGTCCACGTTCGACTGGGGCGTCAAGGTGCCCTGGGACGACAGGCACGTGCTGTACGTGTGGATCGACGCGCTGCTGAACTACGTCACGGCGGCGGGTTACGGCACGGACCCGGAGCGTTTCGCGCGGCTGTGGCCGGCCGACGTGCACCTGGTCGGCAAGGACATCCTGCGGTTCCACGCGGTGATCTGGCCGGCGATGCTGATGGCCGCCGGGCTGGAGGTGCCGCGGCAGGTCTTCGCGCACGGCTGGCTGCTGGTCGGCGGCGAGAAGATGAGCAAGTCCAAGCTGACCGCGATCGCGCCGAAGGACATCACCGACACCTTCGGGTCCGACGCCTTCCGGTACTACTTCCTGCGCACGATCGCGTTCGGCTCCGACGGGTCGTTCTCGTGGGAGCACCTGAGCGCGGTCTACAGCGCGGAGCTGGCCAACGGCCTGGGCAACCTGGCGTCCCGGATCGCCGCGATGGTCGGCAAGTACTTCGACGGCAAGCTGCCGGAGGCCACCGACCACGGCCCGGCCGAGCAGGCGCTGGCGGACAAGCTCGCGGCCGCGGTGGCCATCGCGGACAGGGCGATCGACACGCTGGCCTTCCACGAGGCCCTGGCCGCGATCAACGACCTGGTCGGCGCGGTGAACGGGTACGTGACCGATCAGGAGCCGTGGAAGGTCGCCAAGGACGAGTCCCGGCGCGACCGGCTGGCCACGATCCTGTACAGCGCGGCCGAGGTGCTGCGCGCGATCGCCGTGCTGCACAACCCGGTGATGCCGAAGACCAGCGCCGCGCTGTGGACCCTGCTCGGCGCCGAGGAGCAGCTCGGCGCCCTCGCCGACCAGCACGTCCAGGACGCCGGCACCTGGGGCCGCCTCCGGCCCGGCGCCGTCCTGGTCAAGGGCGACCCGCTGTTCCCGAGGCTCGATCCTTTGTAAGCGTTCATTCGTCGCTTCTTGGGCGCCCTGTGGACAACGCGGCCAGCTGACCGCCTGCGTGCGCCTGACCGGTTGTCCACAGGGCGCCCAAGAAGCGACGAATGAACGCCATGGGGTGTTCCGCCTACGGCTTGAGCTGTCCGCCCCCGGCTGTGGATGGGGTCTACGGTGGGG
>DASXRB010000769.1:0-2969 GCA_036506875.1 Kribbellaceae bacterium
CACATGCCGCCGAGGGCGAGTCCCGCACCACCGAGTGCGGAGGCGCCGGCCTGCAGGGCCTCGGCCACGATGTCGTCCCACGCGCTGTGGTCCGTCGCGGCCCGAGGGGTGGCCACCGAGTTCTCGGCCTCGGTGCCCGGGTAGCCGACCCACCACCCCGAAGGGTGTCCACTTCCTTCGTCCGGGCGGTTCGACGCCTCCGCCTGGCCCGCTGTGGCCGTGTACCCGGACTCCGGGTGCGGGTCCACTTGTGCCGACGCTTCAGTCGTGGTGAGCGCGGCAGCGCCCAACGCAACTGCGGATACTGCGATGGCCGAGTACCTGCGGTTCATGATTCCTCCCCTGCGGGATGTGCGGCGGGGATCGCCGCTCCCCTCCACAGTCGCCGCGCAGGCTGAGCCGCCACATCCTGCTCACCCCCTCAGATCGTTCGCCTGACCCCCTCAGATTTCGTGCGCTCCGCGCCGTGACCTCCTAGCGCCCCCGCACCGGTGAGCGGATGTTTCTGACCGGTATCCGGTGTGCATTCGACGTCCCGGGATTATCACGCTAGGGTCACGGCCCAGGCAGATGCCGCGTGGCGGGCTTGACAGACTCGCCACGCGTAACCGCTCGAACCGGCCGCTGTCGACGGCGGCCCCGGCCTGGACGGCGGAGTGTTCGCGGTGCCGGCCTGCTGACCGGTTGGTCGCCTCCACCATCCGGTGCCCTTCAACGCCCTGAGAGGTACGTCTATGTCAAGAATCCCTCCCACCCTGCCCGAGCAACGCTCACTCACCCGACGATGGTTCACGGTGGCCGTCGCCGCCTGCGCCCTCGCCCTAGTGACGACCGCCGGCGTCGTACTGTCCGGGTCGTCCGGCCCGGTCCAGGCTCAGACGACGCAGACCAAGCACTTCATCACGAACCTGAGGGGCTCCACCGCGCCGTTCTCCTTCGGCTACAACGTGGCCGACCGCGGTGCCTACCCGTCGCTGGTGAACGCGCTGCCGACCGGTGTGCAGGCGCTGGTCTGGCTGGGCCAGAAGTGCCCGACGCCGGCGGACTCCACGTTCAAGGCGAAGGTGGACGCGCTGGTCGGCAACCCGAAGGTGTTCGGGTACTACCTGTCCGACGAGCCGCACATCGCGGACTGCCCGGGCGGCCCGGCCGCGCTGGCGTCGCGGGCCGACTACATCCGCCGGGCGACGGGCGGCAAGCAGCGGTCGTTCATCGTGCTGAGCCGCGTGGTGGACTTCAAGCCGTTCGCACCGGCGAACAGCCACGTCGACCTCGTCGGGCTGGACCCGTACCCGTGCTCGATCGCGCACCCGGAGTGCGACCTGACCAAGATCGGCGCCCGGGTGAGCGCCGCCCAGTCCGCCGGCATCTCGCTCGGCGCGATCGTGCCCGTGTACCAGGCGTTCGGGCAGGAGCGCACCGACAGCCACTACTACAACCTGCCCACCGCCACGCAGGAGAAGGCGATGCTCGCGGAGTGGAAGCGGCTCGTCCCGGCGCCGGTGCTGGACTACACCTACGGCTGGGGCAACCAGTCCAGCTCCAACCCGACCCTGGTCGACACGACCGCGCTGCAGAAGGTCTTCGCGTCCTTCTTCGCCAGCTGATCCGCTGAACGACGGCCCGTCCCCCAGGTACGACGGGGGACGGGCCGTCAGCGGATCCTGGCGCGCATCCAGTCCGGCAGGTACCTGGGCTCGCGCGGGAACTCCGCCAGGTCCGCGGCGTACGTCGCCGGGTCGACGTCGATCGACCAGGCCGGCTCGCTGTCGTAGTCGAAGTCGGTCGAGAACCGGCCCTCGGACGTGATCGTCACCGACGCCGTCAGCCAGGCCCCCTTGCCGGGCTGGTACATCTGCAGCCGCAGCGCCTCGAAGTACTCCTCCAGCCCTTCCGGCAACGGGTCGACCTGGGCAACCGTGCCGTCCGCACCGGCGTACGTCGCGTCCAGCTCGGCGTAGGGCGCGGTGGCCCGGTAGACCGACGTCACCGACCGCCAGCCCTCCGGCAGCGCGTCGATCAGGGCGCGCGCGATCGCGTCGATGGACTCCATCTCGTTGCTGGTCGATCGAGCCACTCAACGCTCCCGTTTCGGTTTGGCCGGGGTCTCCTTGAACACGCGCCGCGGCGACCGCCGCCCGTCGTGCCGGTCGACCTCAGTACGCGCCTCCGGGCGCCGGCTGACGGCGTCCGGGTAGCGCACGTCGATGCTCGCGTGCACCTGGATCCCGCTGGCCCGCAGCGCCCGCCACGAGTCTTCCAGACGCCACCAGTTGTCGGTGCCCTTCACCGGCCCGTTCTGGACGGCGGACTGCGCGGTCAGGTTGATCGCCTCGCCCGGACCGTCGAACATCGTCGCGAACAGGTGCCCGCCCTGGTCGGTGCGCCGCCGGTCCGGCTCACCGGCCTGCCGCTGCGCCTCGAGGTCGCGCCGGTCGCCGTTCCGGCTCGACGGCAGCCAGCCCAGCCAGCCCTCGGCGTGCGTGACCCGCGCGGCCTTGTCGGTGATGTAGAGGTAGCGGTCGTCGACGACGTACACCGAGGACGGCTCCGGCGCCGACAGGTGGTCGTTCCAGCGGTCCTTGCGGCCGGACCGCTCCTCGTGCACCGGCAGCCCGTCGTACCGCGCGGGGACCTTGACCGGTCCGTCCGGCCCGTAGCCCACGGCTGTGACGTCGGCCGGGTCGGCGGCCCGCTCGACGCGCCGCCGCCCGTCCCGGCGGCGGGCGCGGTCCGGTGTCGTCGATCGCCTGGGCTCGACCGGCATGGCATTCACAGTAGGCGGGCGACGGTGTCACCTGGCGCCGCGACGGCGTGTACGACGCTTGACCCTGGCGTCACATGTGACGTGATGTGCTGGGAGCCGCGACCCCCACCGAGGAGGCGAGGCAGTGAAGTACGTGATCCTGATCTACGGCAACCCGTTGTCCCGCGGGATATGGGCCGAGCTGTCCGAGGAGCAGCGCGCG
>DASXRB010000770.1:0-2236 GCA_036506875.1 Kribbellaceae bacterium
GTTCGGCAACGACGAGAACGGGGATGACGTTGGCTGACGACGTGAGGCTGGTGCCGCTCCTGCTCCGGCCGGAGGAAGTGGCCACCGTTCTGCGCGTGGGGCGGACTCGGGTGTACGAGTTGATGCGGTCGGGCGATCTGCGGTCGGTGAAGATCGGGCATCTGCGGCGTAGGTCGGCAACTGCGGTAGCCGAGTACGTCGCCCGACTGGATGCGGCATGAGCACTGGGCGGCGGGGCCGGGGCGAGGGCGCGGTCTACTTCGAGGCCGACCGGGGCCGGTGGGTCGGCGTCCTCGACCTGGGGCGCAACGGCGATGGCAAGCGCATCCGGCGCAAGGTCACGGGCTCGACCGCCAAGGAGGCACGTGACGCGCTCCGGAAGCTGCGGGACGAGATCGAAGCCGGGGTGCGGGCTCGCAACGGCAACCTCACGGTCGAGGCGTTCCTGCTCGACTGGTTGGAGCGGGAGGTGCCCAAGTTCGCCAGGTCGGTCAACACGCGGGACAACTACTCGTGGGCGGTGCGGTGTGGAGGGCTCCGGGTTCGGTGACTGCTCCAAGCCTTGAGAGGATGGAGCAGTGGCAGAGGGCAAGCGGGTCGGGAGGTATCCCGACGAGGTGCGAGAGCGGGCGGTGCGGATGGTGCTGGAGCACCAGGACGAGTACCCGTCGCAGTGGAAGGCGATCGAGTCGATCTCGGCGAAGCTGAGCATCAACCACGAGACGTTGCGGATCTGGGTACGGCGGGCGGAGACCGACGCCGGCGAGAGGCCGGGGCTCACGACCGACGAGCGCGCTCGGTTGCGGGAGCTGGAGCGTGAGGTCAAGGAGCTGCGCCGGGCGAATGAGATCTTGAAGGCGGCGTCGGCTTTCTTTGCGCGGGAGCTCGACCCGCGACCGCCGAGGTAGTCGCGTTCGTCGATGAACACCGAGGGCGTTTCGGGGTCGAGCCGATCTGCCGCGTGCTCACCGAGCACGGGGTCAAGATCGCCCCGAACACCTATTGGATCGCCCGGAAGCGGCCGCCATCGGCCCGTGCGGTCCGCGACAGCCAGCTCAGGGTGCAGATCCGCCGGGTGTGGGAGGAGAACCTGTTCGTCTACGGGGCGGCCAAGGTGTGGGCTCAGCTCAACAACGAGGGGATCCGGGTGGCCCGGTGCACCGTCGAGCGGCTCATGCGCGGCCTGGGCCTGTCGGGTGCGCGGCGGGGTCGGGCCTGGACAGCCACGACCGACAGCCGCCACGACCAGGACCGGCCCGCGGACCTGGTCGACCGGCACTTCGCCGCGCCGGCACCCAACCGGCTCTGGGTCGCGGACATCACCTACGTCAAGACCCACTCGGGCTGGGTCTACGTCGCGTTCGTGATCGACGTGTTCTCCCGCAGGGTCGTCGGGTGGCAAGCCTCGAAGTCGCTGCGCTCAGACCTGGCGCTCGACGCCCTGGAGATGGCGATCTGGAACCGTCAACGCGTCGGCGACGACCTCTCTGAGCTGGTGCATCACTCCGATCGCGGGGTGCAATACCTGTCGATCCGCTACTCCGAGCGCTTGGCGGCCAACGAGATCGTCGCCTCCGTCGGTTCACGGGGCGACAGCTACGACAACGCCTTGGCCGAGTCGTTCAACGGGCTCTACAAGTGGGAGCTCATCTACCGCCAAGGACCCTGGCAAGGCCTGGACGACGTCGAGTTCGCCACCATGGCCTACATCGACTGGTTCAACCACAAACGGCTTCATGGCACCATCACCGCCGAACCCGGCTACACGACTCCAGCTGCCCACGAAGCCACCTACTACCGTCAGACAACCCCGGTCACCGAGCCGGTCACCCAATAACCCGAGCAGTCACGCGACCCGGGGCGCTTCACCAACGGACTTGCCCGAACGCCTGGTCCGGTGTCGGATCGTGGCAGGCCACGACCGAGAGGCCTTGGGCGGCCAGATGAAGCGCGACGGCGCGTCCGATCCCGCTGTTCGCTCCGGTCACCACCAAGGTCGGACTGTGTCTTGGCCAACGGCAGATCCCTTCGCTGGGGATCGTCGTGTTGGGGCCGACGGCAGCCAGCCGTCGTGAGCGGGTGTGTCGAACCGCCCGACGCAGCGGCTCGTCTGCATGCCGCGAGCACCCTCTGCCGATGATGCCGCGTCACTGCCGGGCCCGCGCGGTGCCGATGTCGACCTCGGCACCGCGCTGGATCGGCGGCCTTGACGCCGTCGACAACCGCGTTCGATCAC
>DASXRB010000771.1:0-4101 GCA_036506875.1 Kribbellaceae bacterium
CATCACTGCCGTGCTCGCAGAACCGGCCGGCACCGGTCGGCGGATGGCCCCGCTATCGAACCCACCGGCTGTTCAGCATCGATCAGCCGGGCGGTGCGCAGCGCCTGACGCCCACTGGTGGGCGTCGCCCTCGTGGAGGGCGGCGTAGACGCGGTCGCGCAGCTCGTTCGCGTCGCGGTCGGTGAGCGTCCGGGACGGGTGGCGCAGGACGACCCGGAGCAGGAGGTTCTTCTGGCCCGGCCGCGCGCCGAGCCGGGCCACGGCCGCCGCCGGCAGGTCGCCGACGGGCGTCTCGGCGAGGAGGCGGATCTCCTCGATCGCGTCGGCGTCGGGTCCGAGCGCCTCCCGGACGCGGTCGCCGAGCAGCTCCGGGTCGGCTTGGTCCGCCACGGCAAGGGAGAGGTCGCGGGCGATCGGCGGGTGGGCGGAGACCGGCCGGTACGGGGCGAGGTCCAGCATCTGCCCGGCGATCCGCAGATCGGCGGCGGCGATCAGCCTGATGTCCGGGACGCCCTTGCGCAGCATGAGCAGCCGGTCGAGGCCCAGGCCCATCGCCAGGCCGCTGACCGACGCGCCCAGGCCGGCGCCGGCCAGCACCGCACGGGCCGCGAGGCCGCACTCGCCGATCTCGACCCAGGCGCCGCCGGCGAGGACGTCGATCTGCCGCCCCGCCGTGGTGTAGGGGTGGCGCGCGGGGATGGTCCGGTGGACGGCCCCCGGCAGCACCGCGCCCACCACCGTGTCGATCATGGCGTCGAGGTCGGCCTCGGTCATCGGCCGGTCGGCGACGATCCGCCACAGGTCCAGCTGGTGCGGCGTGCCGGTATGGAGCCGGTCGATGACGTCCCGGCGGTAGGTGATCCCGGGACAGGCCAGCAGCACGTCCCGCCACCAGCGCGGACCCCGACCGGACGGCTCGGCCGCGAGCCGGCGCAGCGCCGGCGGGATCATCGCGGTGGTGTGGCTGCGCAGCAGGTGGGTCGCGCTGGCGTACCTGGTGTAGCGGGCGTCCCGGGTGACGGCGCCGGGCCCGTAGCCGAGCCGGTCGTAGTTCTCCGCCACCTCGACCAGCGGATGCTCCCGCACGGTGCGGAGATCGCTGCCGGTCGCCGTGCGCAGGCGTTGCAGGATCGCATCGACGATCAGCTGCACGGCGTGGTGGCCCTGGGCGGGGTCGGTGAGGTCGCGCACGGCCAGCGCGCGAGCCAGCTCGTCAGGACTGAGGACCGCGGTGTCGCGGTTGGCGGTGTCGCGGTTGGCAGTGTCGCGGTTGGCGGCGCGCACGTGGCTGGAGTTCGTGGACATGAGGCTGTTCCGATCGGTTCGCGGGGCGGACGGGCGGGGACTCCCCCGGCCGGCCCACCGCGGTCACACCGATGCGGCAGCCACGCGAATCAGGCGCGGGCGTGCCGGCGTGCCCCAGCGGCTGGAACGGCCAGCCGGGGGCGCGTAAATCGACGGATCGTCGGCACGCTTCCACGCTAGCGCGGCGCGCTCACGCCCGGCATCCGGGTTTCCCGTACGCCCGGCGCCGTCAGCGGTCGTCCGGCTGCCGTCCGAGGCCCGCTTTCCGTGCCCGCTCCATGGCCTCGCTGCGGTCGCGTACCTGCAGCTTGGTGAAGACGCTGCTGACGTGGTTGCGCACTGTTTTGGGCGAGATGGTGAGGGCGCGGGCGATCTGGCTGTTGGGCAGTCCGCGGGCGATCAGCTCAAGTACCTCTCGTTCGCGGTCGGAGAGCTCGGGGAACAGGACCGGGTCCCGGGCCGCCAGTGGCCGGGTCAGATAGGACAGCACACGGGTAGCGACCGCGGGACCGAAGACCGCGTCCCCGCGGGCCACCGACTCCAGGGCGCGCACCACATCTTCGGTGTCGGCGCCCTTGACGACATAGCCACGGGCTCCGGCACGCATGGCGGCGAAGACCGACTCGTCCTCGTCGAGCATGGTCAGTACCAGGATGGCGACCCCAGGGTCTGCCGCGACGATCTGCCGCGTCGCCTCGACTCCGTTGACCACCGGCATGTTGAGGTCCATGACGACCACGTCGGGCCGGACGGCCGCTGCCAGGGCGACCGCACCCTCGCCGTCGGCGGCCTCCCCGACGAGCTCGAAGCCCTCCAGCGAAGCGAGCAGGGCGCCCAAGCCCCGTCGGAACGTTGGGTGGTCATCGGCGACGACCACGCGCGTCGGCGTCATGACACGGCCCGCACGGGCAGTACCGCAGTGACCGAGGTCCCGCCTTCGGCCCGCGATCCGATCGAGCAGACGCCTCCGAGCTCGGCCGCTCGCTCAGCCATGGCCGACATCCCGAGCCCGGTCTCGCTGGCCTCCTGGTGGGCGTGAATACCTATCCCGTCGTCGGAAACCACCAGCCGGAGGCCGACGTCGTCCATCTCGAAGGACACCGACGAGGACCGCGCACCGCTGTGCCGCGCGGCATTGGTCAGCGCCTCGGTGGCGATCCGATAGGCCGCGACCTCGACGGCGGCCGGGAGCGGTGGCAGCTCCGGAGCCGACACCTGGACCGTGATCGCGCCCCGCTCACCGAGCCGGGCGGCGTACTCCTCGACGGCCGGCACCAGCCCGAGCCGGTCGAGCGCCGGGGGCCGCAGGTCGTACACCAGCCTGCGTACGTCGGCGATCGACGCCTGGACCTCGCGTTTGAGCTGAGCCAGCGCGGTCGCCGTGTCGTCCGGGTCCCGCTTGAGGTTGTTGCGGGCCGCGTCGATGCCGAGGGCGATGCCGGCCAGGGCCGGCCCGAGGCCGTCGTGCAGGTCGCGACGGATGCGTCTGCGCTCCTCCTCGCGCGCGATCACCAGCGACTCGCGGGACCGCTGGAGATCCCGGGTCAGCGCGGCCGCATGAGCAGCGACCGCGATGTGGCGGGCCAGGTCGTTGACGAGGGCCATGTCGCTGCCCCGGTACTCCTGCCGTGCGGTCCGCCGAGACAGGACGAGCGTCCCCACGTGCTGACCACGCAGGGTGAGCGGTACGTCGAGCTCGGCCCCGGTCGGCGTCCCGACGCAGGCCGTCGGGGTGTCGTCCCCGGCGAGGAGCACGGCCGCGTAGGGGCACCGCAACGCGTGCGCGACGGCGCGGACCACCTCGCTGAGCAGGTCGTCGGGGCTGCCCGCGAGGCGGCGGCCAAGGTCGGTCAACGCGGCGTAGGGATCGCCCCTGTCGCCGTACACGAGCCGGTCGACGGCGTGCTGGAGTCGGACCCGCAGTGGGGCGGCGGCCGCGGCGACGACCCCGACCGCGACAAGGGCCACGACGCGGTCCGCCCGGGCACCGAACAAGGCGTCGGCGATGCCGACGACGGCGAGGTAGGCGGTCAGGAGCAACACCGAGAGCAGGCCGTAGACCAGCACTCGCGGAAGCACCAGACCATCCCTGCGCACCAGCGCGACGCCGAGCGCGACCGGCAGCAGGAACGTCGCGATCACGTTCAGGACGAGGGCAACACCGGTGAGCGGTTGCGGGACGGGCAGTGCGATGGTCACCGCGATGACGACCACGGTGACCACCAGCCAGCGCAGCTGGGAGCGGACAGCCGAGTCGGCGCAGCGGTAGCGCCAGCCGACCGACGCGACCGTGGCCACCGCCGCTGCGGCGAGCAAGCCGAAGCCCGCCGCCCCGATGGTCTGCAGAGCCGCCTCCGCGGAAGCCCAGCCGAGCGGGTTGGCGCGGTCGCCCTCGAAGTCGGCCATCGGGCCGGGGGCGAGGGCAGTCGCAAGCCACATGCAGACGCAGGCGAGTGCGATGCCGAGTGGCACGACGCGCCACCGGGAGCCGGTCAAGTCCCCGGTCGGGAAGAGCAACAGCACCAGCAGGAAACCGCAGGGCACGCCGATCCACAGCCAGCTCGAGACCCATGCCGCTGGGATGGCGTACGGCGTTCCGCGGCGCAACGCGTCGTCCGCGTAGACATGCAGGACGATCGTGGCCGAGCACAGCACCCCGAAACCGACGAAGAGCCACGCCAGCCTCCGCAGATGCGGCGGGCGGTCCTCGAGCCCCTCACGCAGCATGAGCGCCGCCAGGAGCGGAAATGCTGTCCCCGCGATCAGGTTCAGCCAGGCGCCGGTCTCCACGATGTC